>JBKPJS010000445.1:0-9728 GCA_046730815.1 Acidobacteriota bacterium | reverse complement strand
TCGATCCGTGATGTAGAGGTGACCGTTCTTCTGCATGTGGCCCACGTCGCCGGTGTAGAACCAACCATCCTTCAGCACCGCCGCTGTTGCTTCAGGTTGTCCGTAGTAACCGCGCATCACGTTTGGACCACGCACGAGGATCTCGCCGTCATCAGCGATCCGTATTTCGATCCCCTCAAAAGGAATTCCGACTGATCCCACACGGTTATTACTTGGCCGGTTGGCTGACACAATGCACGTCTCGGTCGCTCCATATCCCTGAAGGATGGGTATTCCCGCGGCGAGGTACGAATACGACAACGCCGGCGAAAGCGGCGCACCGCCGGAAACGAAATATCGCAAACGGCCACCAAGAGCCTCGCGCCATTTTGAAAACACCAGCTTGCTCGCGAGCTTTTGCTTGATTCCTAAACGAGGCGAGATCCATTTTCGCCTGTCCTTGCGTTCACCATAAAGTTGTCCAACCTCCAGCGAACGCAGGAACACAGACTTTTTGAATCCCTTCTCAGCCATGCCTTTCTTGATGATCCGGTGGTAGAGCTTCTCGAAGAGACGCGGCACCGCGGTCATGATTGTTGGCGACACTTCACGCAGGTATTCACCAACCTGATCGAATGAAGCCGCGTAGTAAACGGACACACCGCAATAGCAGAATACGTAGAACCCGTCTCTTTCAAAGATGTGCGACAAGGGGAGGACGGATAACGCAACGTCAGTTGGCTCTATTGGCAAGCCTTTTCCGATGGATATGACGTTCGACATGAAGTTGTTGTGCGTCAACATCACGCCCTTGGGCTCACCAGTCGTGCCGGATGTATAGATGATTGTCGCCAGATCGTCGGGTCTGACTGCTTGCAGATACGCGTCGTATGCGCCTGGGCGCTCTTGGTCCAACTCCTTGCCGTTCTGCTCCAGATGTGTCAGCCCGATCGCGCCCTCGACGTCCTCCGCCGGATCAAAGAAGATCTTGTACTCCAGCGACCGCTTTGCCAGTGCCGGCAGCGCATGTTTGTAGAGCCGGCGATTGGAAATGAAGATGGCCCGGGCTCCGGAGTCGGAAAGAATGTAGTCGATCTGCTCCACCGCCTGGGTGGTGTAGATGGGAACGTTGATTGCGCCGAGGCTCAGGATCGCGAGATCGGCGATGGACCACTCGGGACGATTCTCCGAGAGCAGCGCGATCCTGTCGCCGGGACGTACGCCGAGTGCCCCGAGGCCGAGAGCGACGTTTTTGACGCGTTCGACGAAAGTTGCGGCCTGGATGTTATGCCATTTGCCATCCGCTTTGTAGTTGAAGGCATCGGTTTTGTTGTGACGCAAAACAGCGGCAAGGATCAAACCGGGAACGGAGGACGCTTCCTTCGAAGATGAGAACTTATTCGGTTCAGTTTTGGCGGAAGTTGCCGAAGCCATTGGAGTGTCGCCATCTTACTACGTGAACAGGAAGAAGCTAAACCACAAAGACACGAAGGCACAAAGTCATTCCACACTTTGTGTCCTGGTGTCTTTGGGGTTAAGCCGCTTGCGCTTGCGCGGTGGCTTTTCAACGCGGCCATTCAACGTTGCCAGCGCAGCCAGCACCAAAAACAGAAGCGCGTTTGCAGTAGTGTGCAAGGTGAAGTCGAAAAAGCTATGCACCATGACTGCGAAACACCCGCTGAGCGCCGCGAGCGCAACCCCACGCCGGAAATCATCTTTTGATTTGGCCCGCGAAATCGCCTTGTAAAACAGAAGCACGACAAAGCTCACCGCCAGAACTCCACCGATGATGCCGGCATCAGAAAGCACTTGCAGATAATCGTTGTGCGCCTGCTCGAGTCGAAAGAGACCGCTGCGCGAATCGTAGCGCGTGTAGATCACACCAAAAGCGCCCAAGCCTGTGCCCACGTACGGATGCGCTTTGATTATGTCAAGCGTGACTGCCCAAAAGTGCGCGCGACCTGTAGTTGGATCGGTAGTATTCACGCTATCGATGAAACGATTGATCGAGAACTCTCCACCCAACAAGAGGACGCCGAAAAATAGACCGACGAGCAGCGCCGCCGCGAGGCCAATTCTGGTTCCGACGCGTTTCAGCCGGCTCGACTTCGTCCTTCGCCGCTCATTCTGCGTTCTCCATATCGCCGTTACAACTACCAGAAACACAATCTCCAGGACGAGACTTATGATACCTCCGCGCGAAGTAGTCATCACCAAAGCCACGCCCATGAGTCCTGCTACAAACAGGTAAAGCAGTCTTTTTTCTTTATCGACCGCGCCGGAGAAGAGCAGACCCAATGGCAGCGCAATCGTGAGCTCCATGTACCCTGCAAAATGGTGGCGATTGATGAACGGACCGAAGGCTGTGCTCTGCGGGAGCTCGCGCACCCAGTAAACCTTCGTTGGACTCGTGAACGACTGTGTCAACCCAAAGACTGCCAGCAGAAAACCAAAGATCATGATCGTCCTTACCAGCAAACGAAGACGATGTGGCGTATCGACAAACACAAGCGTTGCGGCAAAGTAGATCAGCAGCGTGGCTAATTGGACCAGCACGAGCCTCGTCGAATACGGATCGAACGATAAGGCGTTCGTAAGACGGATAGCAGTAGCGCCACCAGATGAAATTTCCGGAAGTGGCACAAGTTGAATCAGACCCAGTACGAGTGCGCCAAGTAAAGGCAGTTGCAGCAAGTTGCGGCTAATCCTGAGATTGCCCAAACTCCACGCGTCCAGCACCCATAAAACGAGGATCGTCAACCCGCCCAGATTAAACAAGCCGAGCGCCCAGTAGTGAACTGTTCCGTAGGCCAGTGCCGAAAGCACTATCGCGATGCAGATCACCAGGAAGGCAAACCGGCTCGGCAGCGTGTGCCTGGTGCGCTGGACGCCACGTTCCGGAGCAGCCGGCGCCACGATCGGTGCTGCGGGCTCCGCAACTATTACACTAGTTTCTGCGCTTGATACTGAAGTCGTCATACCAAACTGAACCGAATATCGGACAAACAGGCGCGTTTTCGTCGACACAGGACACACGCACGATCCTAACCGTCACCGCTTCCGTCTTCTCGCCCGTTTTGAACGAGAGAGTGACGCGATTCCAGCCGTTGGTGCCGCGCGGCGCCATCGGCGAAGCAACCATCACCGTATTGGTGGCCGGATCAAAAACATCAATCTGAGGCGCACTTCCGGTCTCGAGTTTGTCTGTGCTGACGTAACATTCAAGCTCGTACTCGGTCTTGGGCTGGACCGGCACAAGCTCAAAGACGTTGACTGATTGCAAATTCGAGCGAACCTGAAACACGAGTTTCAGGCTGCGGGAGCCGCTATGGCTCCGGCCCGGGTCGATGCCGCTTTCCATTTGTGGAGCATTTCTTACCTGCCAGCCAAACAGAACCTCTGGACCATACTCAACGTTATCTTCAAAGCTGCCGTCGAAAATGTGGTCTACTTCCGTGCGGTATTTCTCATTCGCAATGTCGTTCCAAACTTTGAGAGCATCGTGAAATCTAAATTCAGTTGCGAGGCTCTTGATAATCTCTGCCGCCGTCTCATTGTTCGCTTTCTTCTCTTCACTGTTGAGGGCATCCCATAAACGCAAGCCTTCTTCAAAATGCTTTTGCGAGAGCAGGTAAAGCGAAAACGCGGCTCGTGCCGCGGAGGTTGGTCCAACTGCATTCTTCAGAGCTTCGGGATCGTCGCTGTAAATTGCCCAGATCAAATTGAATTGTTGTGGCTGTAGTTCAGGCTCGGCTGCACTGGCAAGCCGCAATTCAGCAAAAGCCTCGTCGTAGCGAGCATTCCTGAGGAAAAGGTTACCGAGAAACCAGTGTGGATAAGCATAGGCGGGAGCGAGTGCGATTGCCCGCTTCAATGCTTGCTCGGCCTTCTCCATCTCGCCCGCACGTTCGTAGGCAACTCCCAACGACATCCAAAACCGGTACTCGTTTGGCGAAAGACTCACCGCCTTTTCGTATTCGGCGATGGCCTCGGCTTGGCGGTCCAAAGGCAGATTCTTCAGCGAGACCTCGGCCATACGCCAATGCGTCAAAGGATCGCTCGGCGCCAGTGACAAGGCGCGTTGCGCCACATCGAAACTGCCTTCATTCGGATCAAAGTACTCGGCAAAAGTGTTGCCCAAATACCACTGAACGGCGAAAAACGACCAGGCGACCGCGACGATCAAAAGTAAGATCAGCAGTATTTTGATCAGCGGGTTGCGGAGCCGTATTTGAACTAGTTCTTGTGGCATTTCTGCTTAGAAGTAAGTTTCACGCAAAGGCGCAAAGGACGCAAAGAACATCTTGCTTAACGAGACGTCAAATCCTCCATCGTGATACGCATTCGCTTTACAGTGATCTGCCTCTCCGCGCAGCAACGCAACACTTCCTCGATGCGCTCCTCAGTCATCTTCATGCTGGAGATCACCACTTCATCCACTTCATGCTGCGAACAGACCGAACCCAGATCTCCATTTCCTCCAAAGACGCGCAATCCATGAATGACTTTTCCACTCTTCGCCGGATCGTCGTCGAGAAAACCGATTGGCGCGAGGCGAAGCTCCTGATTGTTTCGCAACTCTCTTAACAGAAGCTCACCACCGTCACCCGCCCCGTAAATCAGTACCCGGCGTCCATTTTGCTTGCTCACCGCCGGCACCAGTTGCCGGAAAAGCTTGAACGCCATTCGACTGCCCGCGAGGAATAAAAACATCAACACCAGGTCGATCACAAATACCTTGCGCGAAAAACCCTCGAACCTGAACGCAAACAGAATGAGCAGCAAACTCGCTACTGAGCTAAGCACTACTGCTTTGCCAAACACGATCAGATCGCTCATGCTCGTGTATCGCCAAAGACCCCGGTAAACGCCCATCAACAGAAAAACCAGCATCTTCATGAACACGAGCACCGGCAACGTGCGAATAAACAGTACCCATGCACGGTCCGTAGGGGGGAAGTTGATGGCGTAGGCTGCCCAGTACGAAAGAGTTATCAGCACCAGGTCCAGGAAGACTTCAAAGATCCGGCGCTTGTAAGAAACGTCGACGAGGAAAGCGTAGAGCGGCTTATCTCTAAGCATCGCCATCTCTTCCTCGGATTTGTCGTAAACCTTAACTCCCGCTAGATAGACACCAATCAGCGTGAGCACGATCGTGAACCCCGCTATCGCAGCGAGGCTGACATCCAATCGCGCACGCTGTACCAGGATCGCCAGCAGACCTGAGAGTGCCGCGAAGCCGTAGAGCATCCAAACCGCGTGGCTTTCGGACATTCCCAACGCGACGAGTCGATGCGACGTATGATCGCGGCCGCCTTGCGATGCCGCGCGACCGGAAAGTTTGCGCAGCACCGTGACGAACGTCGTATCGAAGATAGGAATAAACAGGACGAGGATTGGAACTGCAAGCACCGGCAGGAAGCTTCTCGATCTTCCGCCATTGATATTGATCAGTGCCGAGCTCGCCAGAAAGAACCCAACAAACATCGACCCGCAGTCGCCCATGAATATCGATGCCGGATTGGAGTTGTAAACCAAAAAGGCAAGCAGTGCGGCGGCAAAGACCAGAAGTATCAATGCCTCGGTGAACTGGCCGCTGTTGACAAAGCTGACCGCCAAAAATCCGGCCCCGATGATCGCGATGCCGGAAGCGAGCCCATCCATGTTGTCAAGAAGATTGATGGCGTTCGTTATGCTGACTAACCAGAAGATAGCCAGCGCCATGTTCAAGAGCACTGAGCGGGTCCATGGCAAACTCAAACCGTAGTAAACAACGTAGGCTGATCCAAGTATCTGTCCGATCAGTTTTTGATAGGGCTTGATGTGAATCAGATCGTCGATCAGGCCAACCAGGAACAGGAAAGTGCTGGCCAGCAAGATCCATTTTCCATATGTGCTTTGGAGTGAGAACGCGGCAGTAATGATAAGTACGGAGAGCCAGATCGCCGCGCCGCCGAGCATGGCGGTGGGTTTCTTGTGCCAGCGATCCGTTTTGGGCACGGCGATAAAGCCGAAGCGCCGTGCAAAAGCGCGCACCAGCGGCGTCAGTATCAGCGCTAAACAAAACGACGCGATAACTGGCAGAAGAGTACGAGGGCTAAACGGCATGTCGGTACTGTGGATCCATAGATTTCACAGACGGTCAGATTACCCTCATCTGCGTAATCTGTGAAATCTGTGGATACTAAATTCACTCGCCTGCGGCGCGGCGGCGTCCCATGTGGTAATCGACGACGCTCTCCAGTATACCGTCCAGGCTCATTTCGGGACGGAACCCAACCAGTTCGCTGACTTTCGAGATATCGGGTACGCGCCGGGGCATGTCTTCAAAACCTTCTTCGTACGCCTGATCGTACGGGACGAAAACAATTTCCGAATCAGAATTTGTGATCTCCTTGACGCGCTGGGCGAGCTCGATGATCGAAATTTCTGCATTAGAACCTATGTTGAAAACCTGCCCCACAGCTTCGTCGTTTTCCATCAGGTTGATCAGCGCTCCAATTACGTCTCCGACGTAACCGAAACAACGACTCTGCTTTCCATCGCCATAAACTGTAATCGGCCTACCCGCGAGCGCCTGTTTTACAAACGTCGGAATGACCATTCCATACTGGCCCGTTTGCCGCGGACCAACTGTATTGAAGAGCCGCACCACGATAGTAGGAAGTTTCTTTTCGCGCCAGTAAGCCAACGCCAGGAACTCGTCGATGGCCTTCGAACAGGCATAACTCCAACGCCCTTTCGTCGTAGCGCCCATCACGAGATTGCCGTCTTCACGAAACGGAACGTCGGAACTGAGACCATACACCTCGGAGGTTGATGCAATCAGCACCTTCTTCTTTTTCTTGTTGGCTATCGAAAGCACGACCTCAGTGCCGCGCACGTTTGTCTCGATAGTGCGCACCGGGCTTTCGACAATCAGCTTCACTCCCACCGCGGCCGCCAGGTGAAAGATCACATCGCACTGATCGATCAATTCGGCGGTTACGGGATGATTGTGGACCGTATCGATCGTGTAATGAAAACGCGGGTGACCTTTGAGGTGTTGAATATTTTCGATCGTGCCAGTCGATAGATCGTCGATGACGTAGACTTCGTCGCCGCGTTTAATGTAAGCGTCAGATAGATGAGATCCGATAAAACCTGCACCGCCTGTGATCAGTACTCGCAACCGTTTATGCTCCTTCTTGCTATCTCAAGTTCTCATACTTGCCGGCTTCGCCGCCGGATGTGCGGCGTGGCTCTGCCCTGCCGTCAATTCACCGTACAACCCCTTGATATCCTCAAACAATCGTTCCTTCGAATAATTTACCTCGACAAACTCGAGGCCTCGTGTACCGAGCTCTTGCCGCAAGGATCTGTCGCGGATGATCCTGCTCAACGCCGCGACAAACGCGTCTTCATCGCCAACAGGCACGCCGATCCCGCGACGGCAAACCTGATATGGCCCATCCTCGATCACGTCTCCCAACAGATCCACGACTCCGCCGACGCTTGTTGCGACCACTGGCCGCTCATTCGCCATCGCTTCGATAAGCGTTAGCGGCGTGCCTTCGTTCCGAGATGTCAACGCGACGACGTCGAGTGCGGGATAGAAATATTCGGGGTCCTTTCTACCGCCGACAAAGATGACGTCTTTGCCCAATCCCAGCGTGTGGCTGTGAGCTTCAAGACTTTGACGGAGTGAACCGTCACCGATGATGATAAATCGTACCGCGCCCTGCCTGCGGCAAGCGGGATCGATTGCTTTCAAGCGCGCCACGACGTTCAGAAACATGTGATGGTTCTTGATCTCTGTTAAGCGGCCCACAATCCCAACAAGGATCGCGTCGTCAGGAATACACAGCTCGTGACGAAATCTCGCCCGCCGTTTCGCAGGATCAGTAAAGATCTCCAGGTCCAGTCCCAGCGGAATCACTTTGATCTGGCCCGGCCGCCCCACACGAAATTTTTCGCCGATCTCAATGCTTTGCTGCTTGCTGACAACTATCAGGCGGTCAGTAACCAATTTCGCCAATAGCCTTTCGATCGCGAGGAACAGTTGCGTGCGACGGCGCCCATAATAACTATGAAAGACATGACCATGGTAAGTGTGCACAAATTTGCAGTGGCGCGGCTTTCCCACGAGAGTTCCCGGCGTCAACCAACGGTAAAGCAAGCCGGCCGCACGTCCTACTGTTCCAGCCTTTGCGGTGTGAGTGTGCACGATGTCGGGTCGCTCGCGCCGGAACAATCGAAACAACTTCCAGACAGTCACTACATCGTTCAAAGAGATCTCACGACTCATCTCCGGAATGTAAAGCGGCGACACTCCGGCGATCTCCGCGAAGTAACTCATGTCTTCTTCACCTTCGGGAACCCTGCCTGCCACCAATAACGAGTCGAAGCCGGCTTCCCGCAAGCCCGACGTTAACCAGACGACGTGCTTTGCCGGACCCCCAACATTCAGCCGGGCAATGATCCTGATAACTTTGGGATTGCGAATTTCATTTTGTGACGGACTACTTTGCATCGCAGGTATTTCGCAATCCGAAAGTGTCTTAGTCTTTGTTGGCCCCTGTTTCCGCGACGAGGTTTGAGGCGTGCAACAAGCTCTCAAACGTTCCGGCGTCGGTCCACCAGCCCTCGAGCTCTTCCCACGTCATCGCATCGCGCGCGATATAAGCATTGTTGACGTCCGTGATTTCGAGCTCGCCGCGGCCGGACGGCTTGAGAGATCGAATAATGTCGTACACCTGAGCGTCGTACATGTAAATGCCGATGACTGCATAGTCGGACTGAGGCTTCGCGGGCTTCTCGTCGACACGAACAACGCGGCGACCTTCGAGTTGCGGTACACCGAAGCGCTGCGGATCCGGGACCTTCTTCAATATGATCTTGGCGCCGCGGCCCTGGCGCCGGTAAGCAGCAACAGCGGAGCGTATATTTCGTTCGATGATGTTGTCGCCGAGCACAACACAAACCGGACCGTCGCCGGCAAAATGTTCCACGAGTGAAAGCGCCTCGGCGATGCCCCCCTCGCCTGCCTGGTACGTGTAGTTCAGGTGCTTGAGACCGAACGCTTTACCGTTACCCAACAGGCGCAGGAAGTCCCCAGCGGAGTTCCCACCCGTGACGACCATGATATCGGTGATACCCGCATTCACGAGTGTCTGAATGGGGTAAAAGATCATCGGCTGGTTGTAGACCGGCAGCAGATGTTTGTTTGTTACGGAAGTCAGGGGCCTCAACCTCGTGCCCAAGCCACCAGCTAGCACTACACCTTTCAACGTTTTCCCCCGTTAACTAATCAATGAATCGGTTGAACCACAATTCGAGCATCAAGAGAGTCCAGAGCTGTTGCGAGTAATCGCGTTCGCCACGTACGTGCAATTCGATCAACTGCCTTACTGCTTCGGAGTTGAACAAACCTCTGCGCAACGACTTCTCTGAAAGTAGAACTTCTCGTAGAAACGGCTGCATCTTGCCACGGAACCAGTGACCGACGGGAACTCCGAAACCCATTTTTCGTCGCTTGAGATTCTCACTCGGCAGTAGCTTGCGCAGCACTTTCTTCAGAAGATACTTGCTCGTCAGCCTTCGCAATTTGAGGTTTTGCGGCAAACTCGCCGCAAACTCGATCACGTGATGATCGAGAAAAGGCGAACGCGCCTCGAGCGAAACCGCCATCGTCGCAATGTCGACTTTCACCAGCAGATCGTTAGGCAAGTAAGTCATCTGATCGGTGAGCAGCATTGCATCCACGACGC
>JBKPJS010000444.1:0-13279 GCA_046730815.1 Acidobacteriota bacterium | reverse complement strand
TCATATTGGTGATGCGACTGTTTATCAGATACTCGAACATCTCGGAGTCGAGCAGAGGGAGTTTCGCTCCGCGAGAAGTAGGTCAGCGTTGTTCAAGAAGCTTCTTCGCTTCCCTGCTCGAGCTGCGTACCAAGCGCAACTCACGCGGCTGACACGTGTGTTGATCACGATGCTGGAGTGTGCGACGCCGGGCGAACAGCTATCAGCAGTGTTACGTTTCTACCGGCCGTTATTGAAGGCCAAATACGATGACGTGCAACGCCGTGGCCGCGATCTCGACCACCTGCAATCGATAGCGAAACGTTACAAGACGCCCTCCAAGTTGCTCGACGATATTGCGCTTGACCCGACTGAAGCCGTGCAGGAAAACATGCCGCGGCGCAGCAGCGGATTTGTCACGCTCTCGACGGTCCATTCAGCGAAAGGCCTGGAGTGGGACAACGTCTTCTTGATCTGGATGACTGATGGTTGGTTTCCGTCAAACAGGTTTCAGGATGAGTTTGATGATTTCGAAGAGGAGCGCCGGCTGCTCTACGTCGCGACGACGCGTGCGAAGAAGGAATTGCATTTTGTTTACCCGGCGGTGGATGTTTACAAAGGGCCGGAGACCGATGGCACGCCAACGCTCTCGCGCTTCCTCGAACCAATACAACCATCAATCCTGCCGCACGCCTCGCTGGCGGGTGGGTAAAAACGTTGGACAGGATTGACATCATTTGCATGATTCAGAAACCATCTTGCAAATTCTGTAAATCCTGTCAAAAAAAGATCCTGTATCAACAGGTAGGTCGAGCATTGAATTTGTATTGCGGCTGCCTTATTCTCTCGCGCAATTTATGAATCTCGGTACGGAATGGCTCATCGACGCAAGCGGATGCGATGCGGCTGCGCTTGCAGATCTCGATCGGCTGCGTGCAGTTTTTGATCGTGTCATTCGGGATCTCGATCTAAACGTGCTCGGCGAAATCGCGTGGCATCAATTCGATCATCCGGGCGGTATCAGCGGTCTCGCGCTGTTGTCAGAATCGCATCTCACCTGTCACACCTACCCTGAGTTTCTTGCGGCGACGTTCAATCTCTACTGCTGTCGCAATCGCGCCTCGTGGCCCTGGGAAACAGCGCTCCGAGAAATGCTGGGAGCGACTCAAGTAAACGTCCGTATCTTTGATCGCATGATTCACGAAGACACGCACGTCGCAGGAGCCGCTAAATGAGCGTGCTCGTGGCGAACTGCCCGTCGTGTGGCGCGCCGGTTGAATTCAAGAGTGGTCAGTCGATTGTCGTCATCTGTAACTACTGCCGCTCGGCAGTCGCCCGCACCGATCGCGATCTGAAAGATCTCGGCAAGGTCGCGGAACTCGTCGAAACCGGATCGCCGTTGGACGTCGGTCTGCGTGGCAAGTGGAGAGACGTGCCCTTTGAGTTAACCGGTCGCGCGCAACTCGGCCACGAGATGGGCGGGCAATGGGACGAGTGGTACGCAACCTTCTCGAACGGATGGCTCGGCTGGCTGGCGGAAGCCCAGGGCCGCTTCTATCTCACCTTTCAATATCCGGCTCCCGAAGGTGTGCAACTGCCGCCATTCGAGCAACTCCAACTCGGACAACAGGTGCCTGGTCTTCCCTGGCCCAAGCCTTTGATGGTCGCCGAAACTGGACGCGCAACCGCGCTCGGCGCGAAGGGCGAGATTCCTTATTTGTTAACGCCGGGTGAAACTTACTACTACGCGGATCTCTCCGGCGTCGATAATGCTTTTGGCACACTCGATTACAACCAATCGCCTCCGCTCATCTTCCTGGGCCACCAGGTTACTCTTCCAGAACTCGGCATCACGACCACTCGCGCTCCGGAACGCGAAGAGCGGCGCGTCGGAGCTGCGCACTTAAGTTGTCCAAACTGTGGCGGCCCGCTCGAACTTCGCGCGCCTGATAAAACGGAACGCGTCACTTGTCCCAACTGCAACTCGCTATTGGATGTCAATCAAGGTCAGCTCAAGTTTTTAAAAGCGCTCGAGAAGTCGTGGTTTCAACCTCTGATTCCGATTGGCACAACCGGCGAAGTGCCCGAAGGAAAAATGACGGTCATCGGCGCGATGGCACGCAGTGTGACCATCGAAGGCACGCAATACTTCTGGAGCGAGTATCTTCTCTACAACCCGCAGATCGGTTTTCGTTGGCTGGTCGATAGCGACGATCACTGGAATTACGTGCGAGCTATTCCTCCGGGTGAAGTCGTCGAATCCACAAAGTCATCAAGCTATCACGGTAAGCACTACCGAATTTTTCAGGACGCGCAGGCGCGGGTTGAAACTGTGCTGGGTGAGTTTTACTGGAAGGTCGAGGCGGGTGAACAGGTGCGTGGCGTCGATTACGTTGCTCCGCCTTACATGCTGTCGAAAGAAGTTTCGACTGTTTACGTCACCGACGCGCACGATGCTAATAAGAAAAAGCGCGCAACCGGCGAGATAAACTGGTCGCTCGGAACTTACGTACCTGTTCAGCAGATCGAAAAGGCGTTCTCAGTGAGCGGCTTGCCGCGACCTAAGAACATCGCGCCAAATCAGCCTTACAAACACTGGTGGATTTACAAATACTGGATCGCGTTTCTCGTTCTTACTTTGCTGATCGGTTTTGTCACGATGGTAGTGTCGGGTTCGAGCAGAGAGGTGTTTTCTCAAACCGTGACCCTGCCGCCATTGCCGAATGAAGACGGCACGCAGGTATTTTTCAGCGAGCCTTTCGAGTTGGCGGGGCGGCGCAACATAAGAATCGCGGGTGAGTCGCCGGTGCAGAATACGTGGGTTTATCTCGAAGGGGATCTGATCAACGATGAAACGGGCGTGGTCCAATCGTTTCCGATCGACATCTCTTACTACCAGGGTGTTGAGGACGGCGAGTCATGGACTGAAGGGGCGCAATCAGATTCGGCTTACACTTCAGCGATGCCCGCGGGGAGATACATTCTGCGGTTGGAAGGGCAGTGGGAGAAGTGGCAACAGCCTGCGGTTGTGTCAGTCAAGATCGAACAGAACGTCACGCATGGCTTCAATCTCCTGATAGCGCTAATCGCAATATCCATTGGGCCAATCGTGATGCTTTTTTATCACGTCGGATTTGAACGAAGGCGCTGGTTGGAGAGTATGTTCGGCGGTGGTGGCGATTCAGACGATGATGGCGATTAATTTTTTGAATGACCTGAACAATCGAACAAGTCAGGAAGCGTGGCTTGCCCCCGCTCTTCCAAAGGCGGGGCTCCCCTCTTCCTGACCTGTTACATACTGAGGGCTTCTAATGCTCAAAACACTCTACACAATATTCGGCGTCGGCGTGGTGACCTTGTATAGCGTGGCCGCGATGCTGGGCTGGGAGATCACCGGCGGTTCGCGCCGCCAGTTGCCGCCAGACGCACGGCAGAATGGCTATCGCTCGTTCCACTTCTGGCACTACGGCTTACACGGAGGAAAATGATGACTGACTCAATTTTGGGATTGGCGATCCCGCTCGAAGGTCTGCTGCCGCTATTCATCACGACAGTAGTATTCGTCGTCTTTGGCCTCATCGTCTTTGCGCTGGCTTTTCTGATTATCGCGAAGGCCGCTCCGTTTTCAGTGCGGAAGGAGATTGAAGACGATCAAAACATTGCCCTGGCTATCGTGATCGGCGCCGTGATCATCGGCAGCGCAATGATCATCGCCGCCGCCGTCCACGGGTAGAAACCGTCCACAGATTACGCACAACAACCTGTGTAATCTGTGGATTGCTTTTCATGAAACGCCCTCCGCTACTGTTTCTTAACGTTCTCATTGTCGCTACCTGCGGATTGATCTACGAACTGCTTGCCGGCACGCTCGCGAGTTACGTTCTGGGCGATTCCGTAACACAGTTTTCACTAATCATCGGTATCTACCTTTTTGCGATGGGAGTCGGTTCCTGGCTCTCGCGCTTCATCGACAAAGGACTCGCGCGACGGTTCGTCGATATCGAGTTGGCCGTCGCCGTGCTCGGCGGCTTCTCCGCTCCGCTGTTATTTGTCACGTTCTCACGCGTCAGTTATTTCTACCCAGTGCTGTATTTCGTCGTCTTCGCGATTGGAGTGTTCGTCGGTCTCGAGATACCTTTGCTGCTTCGCATCCTCAAAGATGAGATCGAATTTAAAGAACTCGTCTCGCGTGTGCTTGCCTTCGACTACATTGGGGCGCTCGTTGCCTCGATCCTGTTTCCGATTCTGTTCGTTCCTCGTCTTGGCCTGATTCGCACGTCGCTGATCTTCGGAATGCTGAATGCTGGGGTCGCGTTGTGGGGAACGTGGCTGCTGCGGCCGCTGATCAAAGGTCGCGTTGTTGGGTTACGGGTGAAAGCAATCTTTGTTTTGGCGCTGTTGCTGATCGCCCTGGTAAAGGCAAACAGGATCACTTCGCTGGCCGAAGACGAGATGTTTGCCGATGAAATTGTTTACACCAAAGACACGCCGTATCAGCGAATTGTGATCACACGCGGCCGCGCGGGTTTTCAGTTGTTTCTAAACGGCAACTTGCAGTTCAGCTCGACCGATGAGTATCGCTATCACGAAGCGCTCGTCCATCCCGCGATGCTGCTGGCCAACAATCCGCGACGCGTACTGGTGTTGGGCGGTGGTGATGGTTTGGCGTTGCGAGAGATTTTGAAGTACCAATCGGTCGAGCGCGTCACGCTCGTCGATCTCGATCCGGAGATGACGAAGCTCTCGAGTCGTTTTCCTTTGCTCGCAAAGTTGAACCAGCAATCATTCAACGATCAGCGCGTCCAAGTCATTAACGAAGATGCTTTCATCTGGGTGGAAGACACTACTGAGCCGGCTTACGACGCCGCGATTGTCGATTTTCCCGATCCGAACACGTTTGCGCTTGGGAAGCTCTATACCACGCGCTTCTACCGTCTGCTGCGATCGCGACTAAGCGAGAATGCACCCGTAGCGGTTCAATCGACGTCGCCGATGTTCGCGAGAAATTCTTACTGGTGCATCATCCGAACACTCGAAGCCGCGGGTTTCGTTGTCAGACCTTACTACACGGCGGTGCCGAGCTTTGGGTTGTGGGGCTACGCGTTGGCTCGTTCGTCTGCGTTTGAAGTGCCAAGAAATCCCCCGCCGGGTTTGAAGTTTCTCGACGATCAGACGCTCGCGGCGATGTTTACACTTTCAAAAGACATCGAACCTGTTCCGGTGGAGATCAATCGGCTCGATAATCAGGTGCTGGTCCGGTATTACGAAGGTGAGTGGAAGCGTTTTGAATAGCGCCACAAAGAAGCACAAAAAGCACAAAATGTTTTCTGCCGATCTTGTGAGCCGTTTGTGGTTTTTGTGGCAAGGATCATTGTTCGATGAACCGGCGTGAGATTCTTGCGGCGTTTTTGGGGGTGCCGTTTGCGCTCGCTGCGTGCCGGCGGAGCGAAACACTGTCCTTGCCTGCCGGCGAGATCGTCGGTGCGTCGGATGTTTTTGGTCATCGTTTGCTCGACGGGCTGCACATCGAAGTCCCTCAGGACGCGTGGACCAATGTTCCCATCGTGATTGCCGGCGGCGGCGTTGCGGGTCTCACTGCGGCGTGGCGTCTGCAAAAATCCGGATTCACGAATTTTGTTTTACTCGAACTGGAGAGCGCGCCGGGAGGCACTTCCCGCTCCGGCTCGAACCGCTCAATCTCTTTTCCGTGGGGCGCGCATTACATTCCCGCGCCGATGAAAGAAAACAGCGACCTCGTGTCGCTGCTCGAAGAGATGGGCGTCGTCGAAGGGAAAGACAAAGACGGCGAGCCGATCATCGGCGAACAGTTTCTTTGTCGCGATCCGGAAGAGCGTATCTTCTATAAAGGCCGCTGGTACGAAGGACTTTATCTTCATGTCGGTGAAAGTGAAGACGACAAACAACAGTATCAGAAGTTCAATGCTGAGCTGGACCAGTGGATCTCCTGGCGTGATGGACGTGGACGGCGCGCGTTCACGCTTCCTGTGTCTGCTTGTTCAGACGATGCGGAGGTCACGACACTCGACCGTATTTCGATTGCCGACTGGATGAACCAGCGCGGCCTCACGAGTCCGCGTCTGCGCTGGTGGGTGGACTACGCTTGTCGCGACGACTATGGCATGACACTCGAGCAAACGAGCGCGTGGGCGGGATTGTTTTATTTCTGTTCGCGAGTCGCGGCGCCGAAGGTTGAGTCGCAGTCGTTGATTACCTGGCCGGAAGGCAATGGACGTTTGGTTCGTCACTTGTTCGAGAAAGTCAAAACAAATGTTCAGCTCGATCGTGCGGTGGTTGAATTGATACCAGTGCAGGATGGGGTCGAGGTGATCACTCTCGATCGAGAAGGGCGTGCGCCCCGTGGTTTCCGGGCGCTGCGAGTGATCTTCGCGGCGCCGCAGTTCATAGCGCGTTTTGTGGTGCGGCCGTATCGCGATAATCCGCCGGCACACATATCAGAGTTTCAGTTTGGCTCGTGGATGGTTGCGAATCTGACGCTGAAAGATCGGCCGAAAGCTGGTTCAGTTCGCGACTTTCCGCTTGCGTGGGATAACGTGTTTTATGAAAGTCCTTCGCTTGGCTATGTCGTCGCCACACACCAACGCGGGCTTGATCGTGGTCCAACCGTACTCACTTATTATTACCCGCTTGTCGACGAGAATGCGCGTCTTGGGCGCACGCGTTTATTGGAAACTGATTGGCGCGGTTGGGCGGAAGTGGCGTTGAGCGATCTTTCACGCGCTCACGCGGACATTCGCAGTCTCGTGGAGAGGTTAGACGTGATGCGTTGGGGACATGCGATGATCCGGCCGCGTACTGGATTCATGTGGGGGCCGGCACGGCGTGAAGGAGCAAAGCCTTTTCGGGGGATTCACTTTGCGCATTCGGAGTTGAGTGGTGTGGCGCTGTTTGAGGAGGCGTTTGATGTGGGGTTGCGGGTGGCAGATGAAGTGAGCCGCGGATGACACGGATCAAAAAAATCAGATTTAAATCCGATCTTTTATCCGTGTTATCTGTGGATAAGGGCGTGTCTGATCACTCGTAATGCTTCATTGAGTTCAGCGCCTTCCAGTTCCAGTCGTGGTGGACGCACGCGCGCGTTCCCCATGCCAACTTCCTGTTGGACCAGCTTAATTAGTTGCACGAATTTCGGCACGGTATCCATCCGCAACAACGGTAGAAACCAGTTGTAGAGCGCGAACGCCTGCTCTCGTTGCCCATTCACCGCATAATCAAATAGTTCGATCGATTCTTGCGGCAACGCATTCACTAGCCCCGCGATCCACCCGACTGCCCCAACAGCAACCCCTTCAACAATCGCGTCGTCAACCCCCACAAAGATCGCCAACCTGTCTCCGACCAACTCCCGTATCCACGTAATGCGACGCACATCAGTGCTCGACTCTTTGACTGATTCGAGATTCTCGTGCTCAGCGGCCAGTTCGCTGATCTGTTCAGGGAGAAAGTCGGTGCCATAAGCGACGGGATTGTTGTAGAGCATGCACGAAAGCTTAGTTGCACGAAACACGGCTTCGATGTGCGCTTTCATTTCGCGCCAGTCGCTGCGGTAAACATACGGCGGCAAAACCATCAATCCGCTGCATCCAATATCCGCCGCACGCTGGGCCAACTTCACCGCTTCGGCAGTGCTCAACGATGCAATCGCCGCCACAACAGGCACTCGATCTCCTACCGCCTCGATGACAGTCTTCCAAATCGCGAGCTTCTCTTCAAAACTCAGCGTTGCACTTTCGCCCAGCGATCCTGGCGTAACTATCCCAGTACAGCCATGATCAACTAACCACTGCGCGTGCCGGCCCACGAACTCATGAGCGACGTTGAGCTTCTCGTCAAAAGCTGTCGTAGTCGCAGGCATCACGCCCGCCCATTTCATGTTCATCTCTCACTCCGAAAAACCGTCCGCGGATTACACAGATGATCTGTGAAATCTGTGAATTAACTTCGAATCAGACTCTCGATGCGCACGGGCAACACGGGCGGCCGCACAGACTCCGCACGCCAACCAAACAGAAACTCAACCGCGTCACCGCAAACTCTACCCTGACACGGTCCCATCCCGCAGCGCGTCTGTAGCTTTGCCGAGCGCCACGAATCGTGTGCGCGCAGGCGGTCGAACGTAACATCCTCACAGCGACACACAATTGTCTCCGGCTCGACGAGTTGTTTCAATTCATCACGCAGCGCAAACGTGCGGTTCAACAGCTCCGCAAACCTTCTCTGTTTAGCACGAAGTGGAAACAGCTTGCGCGCCGCTTCGAGCTTTTCCGCGACCACAAGCCCGGCAATCTCACCTTCCACCAACGATAGTTCCAACCCACCGATGCCCGTCGATTCTCCAGCGCTGTAAACCTGCGCGGTCGTCGTCTGTTGAAACTCATCCACTCTGACGCTGCCGCTTTCAACCGCACATCCCAACAACTCCGCCAACTCAACATTCGGCACGAGATGAAAACCGCAAGCAAGGTAATCACAGGAAACCTGCCAACGCTTTCCACGTCTCAACAACGTGACATTCTCAACCTTATCTTGACCACGCGCCGCCACTATCCAGCATCCGCTGAAATACCGAAGGTTTTGCGCCTTTGCGCCTTTGCGCGAGAACTCTCTCTTCAAACTCCACGCCTGCGCCAGCTTCCCCTTCTGCTGAATCAATCCCAACCCAAACCTCGCAAGTCGCAACGACGACGCCTGCTCCGCGATCAGCAACACATCCGCGCCTCGTCCGCGCAAGTAAGCGGCGACCGCCAACAACAATGGTCCACTGCCGGCGACTACAACCCTCTTGCCTTCAATCGGCAGTCCCGTTTTCACGAGCGCCTGCAATCCTCCAGCCCCCATTACGTTCGGCAACGTCCAACCCGGAAACGGAAGAAATCGCTCACGCGCACCAGTCGCAAGGATCAGGCTCCGATAACTCAACTCGCAAACGCCATCCGACGTTTCAGCCAGCAGCATCCCTGCTTGCGGCTGATCGAACACGCGAGCGCCGTTGACAAACTGGATCTCAACGCTCCGGATTCTTTCGAACCACACTTGAGCATCACGGGATGCAGCTTTACCACGCCAGATCTGACCGCCTGCCTCAGGGTTATCGTCTACAACTACAACACGCAGTCCACTTTGCGCGGCGCGATAAGCCGCCGCGAGCCCAGCCGGTCCTGCTCCAACCACGAGCACGTCGCAAACGTGATGAGCCTCACTCATCAGTTCGCACGTCCATCCCGTTTTTACAAACTGTCTGGCAACTGCGGCAATGCGCGTCGCCGTCGATCGTCACGCGACACTCAAAACAGATCCCCATGCCACACAGTGGACCACGAAGCTCACCGGTTACGGAGCGACGAAATCCGTACGTACCGCTTGCAAGAATTGCCGCCGACACCATGCTATCCGCCGGAATCGTGACTGAAACACCATTCACAATCACAGTCACGGTTTCAGGCATGCTGTGTCACTCGTGCAGGCAAGTAGGGCGCGACTGGAATAGCAGGCGTGCGATTCATGATCTGTGCTAACAGGAGTTTGGCAGTGGCCAGTGAGGTAGTGATACCGAGTCCTTCGTGTCCGGTGGCGAGGTAGAGTCGCTTGTGTTCTGCATGCGGGCCAATCAAAGGAAGCTTGTCGGGAGTCGCCGCGCGAAATCCCGTCCACGTCCGCAGTGAAGAGAGCTTGCCCAGCGCGGGCAAATACTCAACGGCGCGCTCGAGCATGCGCGTGAGAATCGAATTATCAACACCGGGGTCATCCGCACCGTACTGTCGCGAAGATCCGATCAACAATTGTCCAGTCTTGCGTGGTTGAATGTTGAACGCCACTGAGTCGTTGGTCAATGAATGCGCGCTCTTCAAATAACCGAGCTCAACGAGTTGGTGCTGTACAAACTGTGGATAGCGATCCGTGATGACGAGGTGCCCTTTGCGTTTCTTCACCTCGAGACCCGGCGTCAACGCCGGTGACCAACTTCCCGCCGAGTTGACAATGACTCCAGCAGAAATCGAAGTTCCATCGCGCAGACGAACGCCATCTGCTGTCACAGTCTCAACCGCTACTCCAAGAAACAGATCCGCCCCGCTCGACTCAACCAGGAATCGCGCTGCGCACGGTGGATAAATCACGCTGTCGCCGGGCACACGAAGGCCACCGGCTAGTCCCGGGCGCAAATTCGGTTCGGCCTCGGCAAGCGACTGTACGTCCAGAACTTCAACTCGCACGGCGCGATCCGAATAGAATTTTTCTTTTCGCCTCACCTCGGCCATCTCTTCGTCATCGGCGGCGATCCAGATCGTGCCGCACGCGTCGTATTCAACTTCCGAAGGCAGGCTCATCTCATCCCAGAGCTGCTGCGAGTAACGAGTGAGTGCAAACTGCGCTTCCGAATCGTCCATCACAACGAGATGGCCCATGCCGGCCGCGGTCGCGCCTCCGCCGATTATCCCTGCTTCGACGATCGCCACACGCAGTCGTTCGCGAGCACACTCCGCCGCACACGCGGCCCCGACGATGCCGGCGCCGATGATCACTGCATCGTATGTCATCTGCAAATGCCCGTCGCGAAGGGATCGCGTGCGTCGAGGATCAAATCCGACTCAGCAGTGATGAACGCGGAACCTTTGATTCGCGGATGGACCATGCCGTCGATCACCGAAACAGTCCCTTCAAAAATACTGCCAACAATACTCTCCTGCCTCCAGGTCTGGCCCTCTTTCAATTTTCCGTCTGCGAACAAACATGCCAGCTTGGCACTGGTGCCTGTGCCACACGGCGAGCGGTCATAACTGTTACCCGGACACAGCACAAAGTTTTTACTATCCACTCCGGCCAATCGAGATGGTGCGTAGATTTCGACGTGGTCGATCTCATGCCCATCGAGTCCCGTAATTCCGGCGCGCGCCAAAGATTCTCGAATGCTTAAAGTGAACTCCATTAACCGATCGAGATTCTCGAACTCAACTTCCTGGCTGTGATCCTTCACGAGGAAAAACCAGTTGCCGCCCCACGCAACGTCGCCCGTCACTCGTCCAAACCCCGGCGCCTCGACTGTGACGTTCGCGGCGAGCCGGTAACTCGGCACGTTTGCTACTTCCACTTCTCCGTTTTCATCAAGCTGTGCGACTACAACTCCGACCGGCGTCTCGATGCGATGTGTGGCCGGACCAATGCGATTCAGATAGGCCAGTGTGGCAACGAGTCCGATGGTCCCATGGCCGCACATCCCGAGATACGTGACGCTGTTGAAAAAGATCACTCCGGTCAAACACGACTCGTCAACCGGAGCGCACAGCAAAGCGCCGACAAGCGCGTCGTAGCCACGCGGTTCGTTCACGACAGCGCGGCGAAAGTCGTCATGATTATTTCGGAACCGCTCGACGCGGTTCGCCAGCGCATCATTGCCGAGATCTGGACCACCGCTGATCACCACACGAGTGGGCTCACCGCCCGTGTGTGAATCAATCACTCTGATGCGTCTTTTGGTGGAATCCGCCATCTACAGG
This sequence comes from Acidobacteriota bacterium, assembly GCA_046730815.1. Taxonomy (GTDB): domain Bacteria; phylum Acidobacteriota; class Blastocatellia; order Pyrinomonadales; family Pyrinomonadaceae; genus PSRF01. The sequence continues at coordinate 1,769 of JBKPJS010000444.1, read as the reverse complement.
ATTGTCGGGATTTTACAGGATGCGATTGAGAAATGGGAGATCTGCCAGTGCTCGACACCATTCGTCGGAATTTCACTGCGCTACAAAACCCTGGGGCCATGGTTTTCCACCAAAAGGCGCAGGAACATTGGTTGCAGTTGGGCTCCTCAAGGAGAACAACATGAAACCACTGTCGCTGTTACTTATCCTGCTAATCCTCTTGAGCCAAGCACCGCTGGCTCTTTCACAACAAACTGCTTCATCAAACGATTGGTCCGCCGTGCAAGGGATCAGGACAAATGAAAAGCTCTTCGTGAGACAGAAAAATGGAAAAGAAGTCAGAGGCGAGATGATCGAAGCCTCCGACACCGCTCTCACGATCGATCGTGATGGTAAGCCGTTGAGCATCCCGCGCACTGATGTACGTCAGGTTTATGTCGTGTCTGGCAAAGCCGAGAAAGGTAAATGGGCGCTGATCGGCGCGGGCATCGGAGCAGGTACAGGCACCGGCATAGGCTACGGGAAATATTCACCTAATCGAGACGACAGCGAAATCTGGATTACGATGGGCCTGCTGATCGGCTCTGGCGCTGGTGCACTCGGGGGAATGCTCTTCGGTCAAACCAGACGCCACCGCGTAATGGTCTACGACGCTCGTTAAGACAGGATTTACAGGATTTTCAGGATTACAGGATCATTAATTGGGTATTCTGTAAATCTTGTAAATCCTGTAATCCTGTCTAATGTCTTTCTCTGCGTAAACTGCGGTCTGCGCCTGCACGCTCAAGCTTATTCACCGCACAGAGGTTACGCAGAGTTGAAAAATACGAACTTTAAACCCTTCAATCCAAAAAAATAATTCCTCTCAAACTAGTCAGTTGAACAACCGCCAACTTAGTAGCGGATACTAAGAAGCAACGTCTTTGTAGCCGGTCGGCGCTCAGCAGCCCACACGCGGGTTCGGCGTGTATAATGGCAAGCACCAAAAATGAACCAACTCGTACGGTTTCTGTTCGGACATGAACAGGCCGTTTTTACTAACGGCCGGTTCGGTTTTGACGTGCGTCCGGGCATCGTGGTTCTCGTTCTCCTGGTTCTTCTCGCCGGCGTCTTTATTTATTTCATCTACCTGCGACCGCGCACTCGGTTGTCAAAAGGCACGACTGCGACGCTCATCGCCCTCCGCGCAGCCCTCCTCGCACTGATGGTTATCTTGTTACTGCGCCCAGTGGTGGTGGTCTCGTCAGTGATTCCGCGCAGCAGTTACGTCGCGATGGTCATCGACGATTCGGTCAGTATGAAGCTGCGCGACGTGTCCGGTGGCGCAACTCGTTTGGAAGCCGTCAAGCAAGCACTGCTCAACACCAATGCCGGAAAAGACTCGTTTCTGAATCAACTCGAAAAGAAGTTCAAGACAAATCTTTACGGCTTCTCCGGCGGACTCGCGCGACTGAAAGACGGCGACGATCTTTACGGCGAGGGACGCACCAGCGATCTTGCGGGTGCACTTGATGAAACCATCAAACGCTCGTCGGGCATGCCGCTTTCCGCCGTTGTGCTGGCAACTGATGGCGCATCAAATGTCCCGCGCGACCTCGCCGCGGTTTTAAGAGAACTCCGAGCTCACGATATTCCGGTGTTCACGGTCGGCGTCGGCAACACTTCGCGACCGATGGACGCCGAGCTTACTCGCGTAAACATGCCGCGACGTGTTTTGGTTGGTTCGAGATTGAACATCGAGACGATTGTCGGTCTCAGTGGCTACGGCGCGACGAAAGTTTTGCTTGGCG
>JBKPJS010000443.1:0-5908 GCA_046730815.1 Acidobacteriota bacterium | reverse complement strand
GCCTAAAGCCATGCCGATGCCGGCGACGAGGAGCGAGATAATTATGTACACCCATTCGGTTAATAAGTGATCGTGCTCTGCGCCCGCGGGATGTTCGACCACAGATCCGTGTTCCCCTGCTTCGGGAACATTGAATTCATGAGTCTCTGAATTCCAAATGATTGGATTCAACCAATTGACTATATTCAACTTGCCACCGGGGTGTTCAGAACCGGTGATAGGTTTAAATGCCGGTCCAACGCCAACAAACCCACCGATCGTCGCCAGCACCGCCAGCACAACCAACGGCACCCACATCGACGGCGGCGACTCGTGCGGCATGTGAACGTGATGGTCCTCAGGACCGACGTGCTCGTCGACGTCGTGACGCGGGCGATCTCCCGCTGCTGAAAACGTCGCATCATGCGGCGCAACACCTTTGTCGTACGCAGCCGCATGTGCTTCATCAGCCTCGCCGCCTGCGGGCCTTTCGAGAAACCTTTCCTTACCCCAGAAGGTCATCGCCATCAGACGCGTCATGTAGAACGCTGTACACGTCGCCGCGATCGTGCCGACGAGCCACACCAGCCAGCCAAGCGGGATCTGAGTCGTCGACGCGGCCCGCCAAAGGATCTCGTCTTTGGACCAGAAGCCGCTGAAAGGAATGATGCCGCAGATCGCCAACCACCCGGCGAAGAACGTCCAATACGTGTACGGCATGTACTTCTTCAGCCCGCCCATGCGCCGCATGTCCTGCTCGTGGTGCATGCCGTGAATCACGCTGCCCGCGCCGAGGAACATCAGCGCTTTGAAGAACGCGTGCGTCATCACGTGAAAGATTGCGATGACGAACGCGCCGACGCCGCAGGCCATGAACATGAACCCGAGCTGCGAGACCGTCGAATACGCCAGGACTTTCTTGATATCGTTTTGCGTGATGCCGATGATGGCGGCGAAGATTGCGGTCGCCGTGCCGACGAGCGCGACAACGAGCAGCATCGTTTGCGAGTGCTGAAAGATGACGTTGGTGCGCGTCACCATGTAGAGACCAGCCGTCACCATCGTCGCGGCGTGAATCAGGGCGGAGACGGGTGTCGGACCGGCCATCGCATCCGGCAGCCAGACGTGCAGCGGAAGTTGAGCCGACTTGCCGCAGGCGCCGACGAACAGTCCGAGCGCGATCCACGACATGACGCCCCACTGACCGAGCAGCTCAATGGGATAACCCTTTGTCTGGTTGAAGACGTCAGTGTATTGCGCGGTGCCGAAGGTGGCGATGACGCCGAAGATCGCGAGCGCAAATCCGAAGTCGCCGATGCGGTTCGTAATGAACGCCTTGCGCGATGCGTTTGCGGCTTCCTGGCGGTCGAAGTAGTAACCGATGAGCAGGTACGAACACAGGCCCACTCCTTCCCAACCGACAAACATCATCAGGAAGTTCGAGCCCATCACGAGCACGAGCATCATGAACATGAACAGGCCCATGTAAGCGAAGAAGCGATAGAAACCGGCTTCCCCATGCATGTAGCCGGTGGCGAAGACAAAGATGCACAGCCCGACGCCGGTGACGATGAGCATGAAGATCGACGACAGCGGATCGAGTTGATAACTCCACTCAATGTTGAGCAGCGCGGCACGAGGTGAGTCGCTGGCTCCAACAATAATTCCTTTAGTCTGGCTTCTTTCTTCCGGCGTCATTGCCGCCAGTCGTTCTTGGAAATTTTTTTGAAGTTCGATTTGGATTCGCGCTTCAGAACCCTGGTTGACCCTGACTGCACCGCCGGGAATCCAGTTGAAACTAAAACCGTCCTGGCTCGTGAGGTAAGGCTTGGGCCACTCTGCATGACCGCCGAAGCCGTACGAGTAAACGGCCGCAACACTGATTAGCAAAGAGAGCGCAACCGAGCCGACGGCGATGCCGCCAATGAGTGGTTCGGAGAAACGAAGCTTCCGGCCTAAAAGGCCGTTGATTGCGGCGCCGATTAGCGGTAGCAGGGGAACCAGCCAGATATATTTTTGCATTTAGGACTTTTTACAGGATTTACAAGATTGTTCAGGACTAACATGTCAATCATGTTTAATCCTGAAATCCTGTTACCATTTCAACAGATCAATCTCGTCTACCCAGATCGTTTCCTTGTTCCTGTAAAGCGCTATAACGATTCCCAGACCGATTGCGGCCTCCGCCGCGGCAACAACGATTACAAAAACCGTGAATATCTGTCCGGCGAGCGCGTTGACGCTGCCGGTTTCGTTCAAGTAACGAGAGAACGCGATGAAGTTGAGGTTGGCAGCGTTAAGTATCAACTCGATCGACATAAAGATGACGATGATGTTTCGCCGCGTTAAGACTCCAGCCACGCCAATGATGAAAAGCAACGCTCCGATCACGAGAAACTTCGACAGATCCGGATTGGCAGCGGCATGCCGTATTTGAGCGATCCGATCATTTTCGACCTGCTGTAGCACGAGTGCTAAAGTGAAGTTCAGCATAGTTAATCCGACTCCGGCTCCAGCTTTGCGAGAAGTGGATCTCTTGCGATTTCCTCCTGCAAGGTATCCGGATCGACGTCGTCCGCAGAAGCTTCCTGTCTGAGTGTTCGCGCCAGCATCACAGAGCCGATGATCGCCACTAACAACAACACACTCGCAATCTCAAACGGCAAAGACGCATAGCGGTAGAGACTGCCCCCGACTCCTTCAGCATCTTTTGTGATCCGGCTGCTTCCCGTGGCTGAGGTAGCGTGCGACTGATCTCGAATCGCTTGTTGCTCAGCGGCGACTTCGGGCCTTGGATGGAGTGTTTGCAGACCGCTGTACCCTGTGTTGACTGCGTAAAGTATTCCGCCCACCAGCAGCAAACAAAAAATTAGACTCGCCGTGACCTGTCTCTGGTTGTTGAAGATCTCTTCTCCGCCACGTTCTTCGGCGCCCACATTGACGAGCATGATCACGAACAGGAACAGCACCATCACGCCGCCGACATAGACGAGAATCTGCACTCCCGCGATGAACTCCGCGCGCGCGAGGACAAACAACGCCGCGACAGACACGAGCGATGAAATCAGGAACAGCGCACTATGCACCGCATTGCGCGCCATCACAGTCAGCAACCCGGCAAAGATGGCCGCGAGCCCAAAGATCCAGAAGAAGAGTGCTTCGTAACCGGAGAGAGTCATCTTGTTTTAACCACAAAAAGGCACAAAAGTCACAAAGATAGATTTAATGAGTGATGCGATACCAGAAATTCATTCTGTGCTTTTTGTGCTTCTTTGTGGCTTCGTTATCTTTTGCTTCTTTGTGGCTTAGCTTGTGTACTTAACCGTCTCGCGTCCCTGTTCGAGCATTTCGCGGTTCCACACAAAACCCGCGCGCGAATAGGTGGCGAGCTCGAAGTCCTGCGTCAGCTCCAAACACGAGGTCGGACAAGCTTCCTGGCAAAGCGCGCAGAACATGCACCGCGAGGTGTCGAAGATAAATTCGTCGAGCACTTTTTTCTTACGCGGCTTGCCGGCGACGATGATCTCGACGTCCATCGGGATCACGTCGATACAGTCTTCGGGACAGGCAATCGCGCATAGATTGCAGGCAATACAAAGCGTGTCGTGCGTTTCCGGATCCATGTTCAGACGCGGCGCGCCATGAAAACGCGGTGCCACGTCCGGACGAACCTTCGGATACTGTTCGGTATAGATTCCCTTGCCCGCAACGGCGTCTTTATCGACGAGCGCGCCGAGATTGTATTTCAGCGTCAGCGTGAGCCCCCTGATAAAGTCGATCATGAAGAAGCGTTTCAGCTTCTGGGCGAATGTCGGTTTTGGAGTCTTAACTATTGCCATATTTAACTTCCTGGCTGCACCGCCGGTTTGCCCTTCGGCACATTCACCAGCCTGATATTGCGGCGCTGCGTCTTCAAATTGAAATCTCGCGAGCGCCAGTTGATGCGCGCGAGCAGGCCCGCGGTTATAAAGAGTCCGGCCACCCCAATGGCGATCATTATGCCTTTACCGGTGGCGGTCAGGTTCAAACCGCGATTGAGAGACTCGATTGTGTTGAGTCCCCTCCACCCATCTAAAGCCTGCACGAGGAAGATTGCAAATCCCGACAACACAATATTGATCAGCGCCGACGGGATTAGCCACTTCCAACCAATGTCCATTAACTGATCGTAACGGAAACGCGGCAACGTCCAACGCAACCAGAAATAGACGTAAAGAATGATCGAAGCCTTAATCAAAAAGATCAGCAAGCTGACGAGAACGAAGAGATTGTGATGTCCGCTCGTTTCCAGACGATAAACAAACGGAAAGTACCAGCCCCCGAGATAGACTGTTGTTGCAACTGCTGAAACTACGACCATGGCAGCGTACTCGGCCATGAAGAAGAGCGACCAGCGCATCCCGGAGTATTCCGTGTGAAATCCCGCGACCAGCTCCGATTCCGCTTCCGGCAAATCAAACGGCGCGCGGTTGTTTTCTGCGATGCCGCTGATGAGAAACAGCAGAAAGCCCATGGGTTGGTAAACCAGAAACCAGATCGAATCCGTCGCTTGCGCAGCCACGATGCCCGAGAGTGAAAGCGTGCGGGCAAACATCAAAGCGCCGATGAGCGACAGCCCCATCGCCACTTCGTACGAAACCATCTGAGCGCTCGATCGCAGTCCACCCAGCAACGCGTATTTCGAGTTGGACGACCAGCCGGCAAGTATCAGCGCCAGCACTCCGACGCTCGAAACCGCGAGCACCAGCAGTAAACCAATGTTCACATCGGCAATGACTGCCCAATCAGGACCAAACGGAATAACCGAAAAGACGATGAACGCAGAAGCCACCGCGATGTACGGCGCGAAGAAGAAGATCCAGCGATCCGCCTTTTCGGGAATGAAATCTTCTTTCGTGAGCAGTTTAAGACCATCGGCGATCGGCTGTAGCAGTCCCCATGGTCCAACTCGCATCGGACCAAGTCTGGCTTGCATGAACGCGGAAATTTTTCGTTCGAGGTAAGTCGCGTATGCCACCCAGAGTGCGACCAGCGTCACCACCAGGCCAATCTGGATCAATGGCCAAATGAAAAATGTGATCGTTTCCTGGCTGAAAGCCTTCAGCAGTAGATCGTTAAGGACATTTATGGGGCCCAGAAGAAGCATGAAAGTATCAGCGATCAATCTCTCCCAGCACGATGTCGAGCGTACCAATTATCGCGACCACATCAGCAACCAGGTGGCCGAGGCACATTTGTTTCAGCGCCTGTAGATTAATAAATGACGGCGGACGAACTCTGACGCGCCACGGCTGCGCAGTGCCATCGGAAACAAGGTAACAACCAATCTCACCCTTTGGTCCTTCGATCGAATGGTAGTAATCGCCAACCGGGGGCTTCACGATCTTTGGCAACTTCGCGTTTACCGGGCCGTCGGGAAGTTTTTCCAGCGCCTGATCGATTATCCGGCGCGACTGTCTCATCTCTTCGAGTCGCACAAGATATCGATCATAGGTATCACCGTTCTCGCCGAGAGGAATATCAAAATCCATGTCGGCATAGGCCGCATACGGTCGAGACTTTCGCACATCCCATGCGACTCCGGAACCACGCAGCGCAGGTCCTGACAGGCCGATCGCAATTGCGTCCTCAGCAGATATAACTCCGATGCCAACGGTTCGACTCAACCAGATCCGATTCTCGGACAGCACAGTTTCATACTCTTCGAGACGCTTCGGGAAATTGTTGACGAACTGCCGGACGTCTTTGTTGAAATCGTCGTAAGCATCGTTGGGCATGCCGCCTACGCGCCACGCGTGACACGTAAGCCTCGCGCCAAACTGTCGTTCGAATATCTTCAGAATCTCTTCGCGTTCACGCAGTGCCCAAAGCAGAACGGTCACCGCGCCAATGTCGAGCGCATGCGTGGCGAGCCAGAGCAGGTGCGAAG
>JBKPJS010000442.1:0-2371 GCA_046730815.1 Acidobacteriota bacterium | reverse complement strand
GTTCATTGCCGCACGCAGATCCTCAGGTCGCGCCACACCTTCAACCGACTTGACGATGTGCACTGGAATCCGGCGGTGCATCCAGGGAATCGTAGTGACGGGAAACTCGAGGTCGCACGAGATCACTTCACCATGTTTCTCTAGCGCATCGACAATGAGATTCATTCCGGCTGAGGTGTTCGTTGTGAACCCGATCTCCTCCGGCTCGGCGTTGATGAAAGCGGCGACACTGGCGCGCACTTCCTCGCGCCGCGCAAGCCACTCGTCCCAGTGAGCGTCGCCATCGTCCATCATCTGTTCGTAATAAAATCTGCCGGCTTTCGCGGTTGACTTGGCCAGTGGTCCAGCGGCGGCGGTGTTCAGATACACACTTCTAGCCGTCACTGGAAACTGCGCCCGAACATCGTCCCAATTGATCATATCGATTCTTTGTAAGCTTCGAGGTTCTGTTGGATCTTTTGCAGCAACCGCGATTTGAGCGTATTTGACGTGAGTTTTTCGGGAGGAACCGGTTGCCATTTCCCCGGAATGAGAACCTGCGAGTCGATGAAGGCGTCAATTGCTTCCTGCAAACCGTCAGTCCTGATTTTACCTTTCATAGCGATCACTTCTTCGATGATCCATGTCACCGCGTCGCCGGTAATGCGATGCCGGTGATTGATCACCGCCGATCTTTCCTGCAACGTCTTCAACACCAGGTCGAATGGTCCACCGAAGGCGGCCACCAGTCGCAGATAAGATTCCTGAAATGCTTTCACCTGAGCAGCTCTCGTCGCCGTGAGCTTCAGATCTCGCTTTCCAACATACGAAGCAGCCATGATACGGCAGAAAATCTCATCAGGCATGTAAGCGCTCGTGTCATCCACGCGGCTGATCGTCTGCGCAACGTAGTATGCGGGTAAGAGGCGGAGCAGGTTGCGTATTAAAAAGACCGGATTGTGAGTAAAGCCGTCAGGAAGTTTTTCGATTCCCTTATCGACCTTTCGATCTTCGAAGTAGCTTAAATCTTTGTCAAACTCCCTAATCTCATTTCGCGCATTATTCATTAAATAGCTGATCTGCTCCGGAGTAAAACCGATTCTCCAAAGCATGCGCTGATCTCTTTCGCTTGCGAAAGCATCGTCGAACACGCGCAAACAAGCAGCGTTCTTGAAATTGTTCAGGTTCGCTTTTTCGCCTGACTGGATGAAAGCCATCGCTTGAGCAAAGACCTGGACCAGGGTTCTGGCCCATCCGCGTTGTTCGGCCAGTGAAGCCGAATAACGGTCTACGTCCTTGAACCGGTACTTGTCGTGCTTGGCCGCAAACTGGCGAATGGAACCGTAATCCAGCACGGCGCCGCTTGCGAGCATGTTGTCGCCGTCCCAGGAGAGCCAGTTGAAGATGTACTCCTCTTCGAGCAACGCCGCCAGTTTTGCGTAGGAACGCGCGAAGTAATCGAGCGCGGTTGAGTAGCGCCCTTCTGCGTCGGAAGGAACCTGCCAGAAACCATTTTCAACTTCGCGATCGATGAAGTAGTCGATTGAAGCTTTGAGCTCCTCGAGCCGTCCCTGCTTGAGATAACGAAAGATGTGTGCGGGCCTGATCAGGTTGGGCGCGCTTCTGACGCCGATTGCTGTCGTGTCTGGAAAACCGATCACTGCCAGGCAACGCTCGGTTGGAATTCCCTGCCGGTAAAAGATCTCTGACATCACAGCGCTGCCGAGCATCTCGTCGAGATCGGCGAGCCCGGAGGAGTACCCATAACTGTTGTCGCCAGTCGCCACCACTCCACCGGCATGTTGAGCACCGGGACTCAATATCGTCGCGCCGGTACCGCGGCTGGATATATCAAAAACCAGGCGGTCACTTTTTATGTAACCGTTCCAGATGCTTCTGCCGTCCCCGGAGGTCTTGCCCTGCCGATTGCGATGCTGAGTTTGGAGATAACGTGTGGCCATGTAGGGGTGAGGCTTGATTGTTTCAGGCGGATACTTCTTGCCGCGCTTCAAATCGTATTCATTGATGATCTGTAGTGAGAACGTGTTGAGGATAACTTGTTCGAGATCCTTGTCGACGCTGGATGGATGGTCCACTGGGATCAGGCCCATCTCTTTCGCGAGCGCAAAGTTGAAATAGAGGACACGGCCGTGCGGGCGATAACGAGCCTGATAGTCAACATAACCATCCGGACTGACGTTCCGCCAGGGGTGCCTGCCGTCTACCTCGTTAAACTTCTCATACATATTCTGCAGTATTATTGACAGGATTTCAAGATTTTCAAGATGAACGGGATTAAATCAATCTTGTTCATCTTGAAAATCCTGAAATCCTGTCTAAATTTTTCGTCGGGCGAACCAGAGGTTAGTTAGAGGAGGGAGATCGATGTCAG
>JBKPJS010000441.1:0-26697 GCA_046730815.1 Acidobacteriota bacterium | reverse complement strand
CATGATTTGAATCCCTCGCCCTCGTCAACCTGAAGATCGAATCGATCAAGCAAGACTGGAGTGTTGGCAAGCCTGAACTTTTGATTCGGAGTGCCTTTGCTGGCGCCGACAAGCTCGTCGTTGATTGTCACTGCGTTCGTGGCCCCAATTGTGTTCAGGACCACGTCTTCAAGTCGCGGCACTCTTTCGAAACCGGCGCCGAGTATTTGATCGATGCGATAGCGCAGCCAGAAACGCGCCGGATCGTCATCTTTGCGCAGCAGTCCGACCTTTGTGCTAACAAAACCCTGGGGCGGATCAAATACGACTGTCCCAGTCTTCGCGAAAACTCCGGTGTTATCGCGCACTCCGGTTACCGGCCGCCACTTCGCACTGTCGCCGGCCCAGTATTCCCAAACCGCAATCGCCGGAGGACTGTCAGACGTCGGATCACTCTGTTGAGCATCCACGCTGTTTGGCAAATACGCGCGGAGGCCTTTTCCTTCTTCGATCAAGTCGGCCGTATAAACGTGAACCGTGAGCGTCACCGGAGCGTCGAGCGGAAAGCTTTCGTCAAACCCGAGATAGAGTGCGGAATTTCGTTGCGGCCGCGGCCCGAAAGGATAAAAGTATTTACCCGGCACACGAAACGCTTCGGTCACGATCTCATACCGGGCGCTATCGAAACTCTGAACGTGCGTGAGCTCGGCGCTCACCGCAAAGAAGTTATCGTTCGTTTCGAAAATTACAGGTCTACCGTCAACTTGCTCAGCCAGGGCCACCCTGGTCCCCTGAGGAATGATGGTCGCCTCCGTTAGATTTTTGGTCGTAAGCTTAAAGGTTAGTTCTGCCTGAGCGGCGGATGGTGGTTCCGGTTCAATTCCGATCAGTTCGAGAAATTTTATGAAGTTCTTTTCGGGTACGCGATTCAAACGCCAGATGATCATCTCCGACAGCCAGGCAAAGAGCTGCACGAGAGTCATGCCCGGATCGCTGTCATTCAGATCGGTCCACTCCGGCGTATATCCGGGGATTCTCCGTTTGGCTTCCGCAACTAACTCTTCGAAGGTGCGGTCGTCAAGTTTGATGTCGGGTAGCGGCATTAGCTAACCCCTTCTTCGAGATAGAACGGAAAGACCACGTTGAATAACTCGTTCGTCGTGCGGATGCGATATTGAATCGTCACCACCACCTGGCTATCCAACGTAGTCGATCTATCTCTAATTGCCTGTTCAGAATCGAGGGCTTCAAGTTTTGCGTCGTGCACTTCCCACGCGCTGTTCACGCGAACATCGTCCAGATCGATTCGCGGTTCCCATTCCAACAACGCGCTCTTTATTGCGTTGGCAAGTGCTGTCCGATTGATTCCGCTGTTGGATTGAAAGACGAAATCGTCAACGCCTGCGCCAAAGGTCGGCCTCATCAACCTTTCGCCAAGCGCGGTTTTAATGATTACCCAGATCGCATCCTGAATTCGCGGTGGACCATCAGACCACTCCAGGCGGCCACGCGCGTTGACCTTGATCGGAAAACGCCAGCCTTTGCCAATGAAGTCCTGGTTTGTCATCAGCATCCTCCCAGCGCGTCCGCCGCGATTGTCAGAGTTCCGACGACGCCCTGCATAGTTTTCACCAGCTCTTCAAGTGATTCGACGTCAGTTTCACTGCCAACTGAGGGCAACTCGATTGGTCCAACACCCGCAATACCCATTAACGGCGCCGCCAACTTTAGGATCACGCCGATCGGTTCGATTGATTTCGTCAGGTGATCGGCGGAATTTGCAGCGTTCTCCTTCGCGCATTCCAGCGTTCGCTGCAACTCCGTATTGCCTGCCGCAGTCGCAGCGTCGAGCTGTAGAGTGATGCCCTTCATGATTCCCAACAGCGTCTTCATTTGGCCCAGAAAACAGTTGAGTGCTTTGATAATCAGACAGAGAAGATCCTTCAGGAAGGGAATCAGTGGCGCTCCTGTAACTACCAACAAGCAGGGCGCCAGGTCCGCAGCGGCTTTAAGAAATTTCGGGATCGCGGATCCCAATTTGATCGGATCCGGAGGCGGTCCCAAAGCTTTTACAACATCGATGAGCGGGGCAATTAACGCGAGCAGTTTGAAAAGACATTCCGTTGCTGCAAGGAAAGGCGCGATTTGCAGCAGCAGGTTAAAAATCATCGAACAGTCATTGGGAATTCCCTTTGAGATGTCGGTAAGGGCGTTTATCGAGCCACCGGTCGGCAGCGTGATCTTAAGCGGCGATGGTGAGGGGAGCTTCAGATCCTCACAGGGAGGCAGATCAAGCAGCTCCTTTATATTTACCGGAATTGGAATATCGATATTGGGCATTACGACATCTGTCCTGCTCAAATGGGATTGGCATTCGGCGAAACTACTCTTCCGTTAATTCGGACCACCGCAGCTTTCAGTTCGAGCAAACCCACGCTATTGATCGTTATCTTTCCGTTAGACATCGTGATCACGTTGCCGTGCGCGTCCTCAATCACCAGTGCGCCTTTACTGCCACCGCTTGGGGTAGCATCGATGAAGCTGATGCTGTGACCGTTCACGGATTGAATCCGCCGCAGTCGAACGTGATCGGCCGGCGGCTTATCCGGCCCGTTCCAGAGAAAGCCGAGCACATAGGGAAAGCGAGCGTCGCCGCGCTCGAAACCCACGACGACCTCGTCTCCCAGTTCCGGCATGAAAAACGTTCCCCTGTTATTGCCCCCCATCGTGGTGGCGATACGGAGCCAATCGGTCTCATGAGTCTCTTCATGCGCATTGAATCTGACCTTGATCTCGCCGGGGGTCTGTTCGTTGATCTTCGTAACCGTTCCCGTAACCAGCCCTTGTATAAGACTCATAGTTTTTCCATCCTCCCCGTGAAATCCGTCGTGTAACCTCCGTCGCCGATCGAATGAGTTGTCGCTGTGATCAGGTAGGTACCCGAGAAGCGAGTGCCCAGGCCTCTGATCTCGACTTTCGAGCCAGCACGCAGGTCAGGGACACCGATTGTTTTTCCTTTTGCCTCCACGAGCACTTCACCGATTTGACGCAGCCGGTTAGTAGCCAGAAGTTTGGCCTCAGCTTCGTTCTGAACCGGACGATCGATAACGATCTCCAGCTTCTTTGCCAGATCGGGCTCGGTTACGTTGAGTTCACTCGGTGTAACGATCCCTTTGATCTCACTTCTTTTCACCGTCACCTTGATTGGTTTTTTCGTTTTCGGATTCCAGCCCCGAACGGTTAGCTCCGCCACTTGATTGGCGACTTGCAGAGTTGGCTGAAAACTGATCAGCGACCTGCCCCACTCGAGAATGTAAGTCTTGCGCTTAACGGCATCCGTAGATTGGTAATGAAAAATCACCTCACGGTTTGTGCCTTGCGATACCTCTTCCATAGTTAACTCGTAGCCAAGATCCCTGGCCCGCTCCATCAGAAACCGGATGGGATACTGGTTATTCATCAGCAGGTAGGGAATCGGTTTTTCATCCTTGACGTTGGTCTTGAAACCTTTCTCGTCGAATGTCAACTTGAGCTGCGGCGATTTTTTTCGTACCTCTGTTGCAATGTTCTGCACTATCTCCTTTGCAATTTCAGAATCTTTTTTGTTGAAGAACGGCTTTGTTTCCTGCTTCGTACGGAAACGGTGCAACAGGTTGACGGCGCGCACGGTCATCGTTGGCTGGCCACCTTGCGGAAAGGTTGGAGTCAGAGTTGTTATTTCGCCAATCAGCATCGTACGCAGTTCGCTTTTCCCATTGCGGTAGTAACCCATTTGCAGCTCGACGTCTTTCCAGGGGTTGAACGTGTCTTTATCGCTGTATTTGAATGCCGTCTGATCAAGGTTCACTGCTCCCGCATCCCAGTTGTTTACCGTCATGTCAAACGAATCAACATTCGCCAGGCTGTCGCTGTAAGTAACACTCACAATGTCGTTCATGACTAACCGATCTACCTCTTTGTTCTGTACCTTGATGATGAACGCAGGAACATAAAATTCCTGATCCTTGTAAATCTCGACGGGAAGTACTGTAGCGGGAGTGCTCATGCATTCTCGGTCTCCTTCATCCTTGAATCAGCGGGTCCCGGAATCAATCCTCTGCGCAGTTCGCGAATGCGGTGGAACTTCCAGTTTTGTTCCTGGAGCAACTATCCGCGGGTTATCGAGATTGTTTGCTTCGGCAATGAGTCGCCACTCACCGGGATCGTTATATTCCTCCCACGCAAGATGACTCAGCGTCTTGCCGCGTCCGAGGACGCACAGCTTTCGTCGATCAGCGGAATGCCTCGGAGTTTCCTTTAGCTGCTCCTCTATCGTTTTGTACTCTCGGAAGGTGACATTCAGCTTTGCTCGCAGCGGCACGCCCGAAGAGCTAAAGAGATTGAATTCCTCCGTTACACTCTCGACAACGCACTTCGTTTCCCCCTGCGTGCTGAAAGAGAAAAGTTTGTCTTTCCACGTCAGGATGCAACGCGGCGGAGCGTGCGTTTCACGATTGACCTTGGTGAGGTCGTATATCTTGCGGGTCTCTTCGCGCACATCTTTGACATCGTCGAGCATGCCAAATTCTGTTGTGTCGAAGAACAACTCCATTGTGATCTTTTCGTTTTGACCTCTAACAAACTGCAATATCGGCGAGTCCAGACCCGGAATCGCAATCTCTGCGATCTGCACGCCCTTATTGAGCGTGTAGCGTTCCGGGTTGAAGAGCACCTCAAACTTCGTTCTGGGCTTCGCGTCGGTGTTTTCTATAACTAACTTCTCAGGCTTCATGGCGTTTACGGATGAGCTTCATAACTGCTGTCCATCGGTGTCGTATCTCGTTTTTGCTGTGACATGCGATCCTGTTCCAAACGAAACTGCTGCATCGCGATTTCAACAATGCGCTTCACCTCCGCGGGGCTGAGAGACGCAACGGCTTCAGTCACGACTACTTCGGTTTGTACTTCTCCGATTCTCACGTCTGCCGAATCCATTCGTTTTCACCTCGCTCTTTCAATGTCATGCACCCAGTTCCATGAATAGGCCCTCATGTGAAATCTCGAGCGCCTCAATGGCCACGGAACTTTGCGCCGCATTCAGTGATGGGCCGGTCCACTTCATCGGAATTCCTCGTTTGAATCGCCAAATTTTAGCCGGCTGCCGGGCCTCGTCGAGAAGCACGATGAGCCCGTCCTTTCGTTTACCCTGGCCGAGCACGAAGTCGTTGTGCCAGGTCCAGAGATCGTCGTAGAGGTAGATCACTCCATGTTTCAACGTGATGTTGGAAAAACTCGCGCGCGTCGGAAACTTCCTGACGTAATCGTTCAATCCACCTTCTTTGTATTCGAACACTTCGACCGTTGCCTCGAGACCGGAACACTCCGAAAAACCTGCGACCTTGTAGCTGATGGCAGCCGTGATTAACGTCCCCACAACGTTCGACGTGTCGAGTAGCGTCAGGTAGAAGTTGAATACTCCTAATGGATCAATTCTGAGATTCATAAGGTTCCAGTTGTTGGCTCGGTTACTGCGGCGCCTCCGGGACCCTGACGGATCTCGAACACGATGAATTCCATCGGCGCAGCGACTGCGATTCCTACCTCACAAACCACCTGGCCCGCGTCCACCACCACAGGCGGATTGTTTGTTTCGTCGCACTTGACGTAAAAACCTTCAGCGGGAAGCGCACCTTTTAGTCCGCCCTGACGCCAGATAGCTTCAAGAAACACTGTCAAAGAATGGACCAGCGTGCGACGCAGCGAATAGTCGTTGGTCTCAAACACGGTCCATTGCATCGTCTTGTAAACGGACTCTTCGATCATCGACATCAACCGGCGCGCGTGAATGAACCTCCAATCATTGTCGGTTTTGTCCGCCAGTGACCGCGCGCCCCAAACGCGAATGCCGCGACCGCGAAAAGCGCGGATCGCGTTAACGTCGTACGGATTCAGTTCCTCCTGCTGCAACGCCGTAATCTCTTCAACCACGTCGGTGACGAATTCCAGCGCGACGTTTGCGGGAGGACGATGCACTCCAAATTGGTTATCGATCTTCGCGTAGACTCCAGCCACGTGACCGCTGGGCGGCACAGCACGCGTCAGGCGATCCACATCAAGCGGATCGGGAACTTTGAGCCAGGGATAATAGAGAGCCGCGAATCGTGTTCTGAATTGGAATCTCCACTCGACAATTTTGGAGGGCAGGTTCATGTTTTGCGGAGTATCGATAATCGCGACGCGATCTCGCAGGCGCTCGCACTGATCGATCATGTCCCGGTAGATGTTGAAGATCGTGCCTTCGTCGAAACCGGGAGGAATCGCGGTCGGATCATCTGCGATAGCATCCGGGCCAGGCGCGGGCAATGGAGGATCGCAGGGCCGGCGAGTAGGCACAGGCCTGGGACGTCGTTTTGGCGCTTCAAAAACGACGTCGGGGGCGCACAGTATCGCGACCTCGTCTATCTCCTCCAGAATACGCAGCCCGCGGAAATCATCGAGACGTCCGGTGAAATCGATCGGTTCGACGTGGGTTAGACCATCGCGCCCACCTTGCAGGTAAATAGGTCCCGTGCTGAATGGACCAGCGGCAAATTTACTTGCGAACCGCTTTCCTAACGGGAGGTTCGCGCTCTGCGCATCCACTTTAATGAAAGTTAATTCGGCGTTAATCACATCCGGTGCGTACAAAGGATTTCTGCCGCGGCCTTTGTTGGGCAGTTGTTTTGTCAGCGAGAGGCGTTTGAAAAACTGCTCCTCTTTAGGTATCGAGGAATCTGGTCCAACCTCAACCGTGACCCGCAACGAAAACTCATCAACGAACGGGGAATCCTGTAGCGGGTGGAAATCAAGTCTGATCCGGTTTCCCCAATTGCCTGCGCTCGTCGCAGTGATCACCAACGCCGGCGAATACTTGAAGACTCGCGCTCCGGCGGCCAGCGAGGCCGTCGTTTTGCTGCCGAGCGTGATCGTGTTGTTGGTGGCGTCAATAACCATCCCAAACTCTGTAAACCCTTCTTCGACGATCGCAATTAGATCGCCATCGTTTAATTTGCTGGCATCGTCCAGCACTACGTTGGTCTGGCCCTCGGCCACATCAGATACCAGCACTGCCACTCGTACCGGATCGGATCCATCCGGTATCACCATCGAGGCCGCGCGCGGTCGCGACAACGGATCGGGATGATCCGTTGCCGCGACGCGCACCACGTAACAAGTCGTGCCCCCGTTTTCGAAGAACGCTCTTACTGCATATGCCAATGAGCCGTAAGGGATGAATCCCCCAAACGCCGAGGTAAACTCCTTCCAGCTCGTCAGCCTTATCGCCAACTCGTCGGGCCTGAATTTTGCGCCGGGGGGCAAACGCAGTGGTCCACGTTCGGCAAATCCAACGAACCCTGCCACGTCAGTTCGAACCAGCCGAATATCTTTGCGTTCGGCTGGTTTGGGCCGAAGATACGTGCCGGGCGTCAGATAGGCGGACATGATGTGCCTCGTCGAAGTAGCCGGCCCTTACTCCGTTAATCAGGCGAGCTCCAGGCCTTCGTGAGCGATCTCGAGCGTTTCCACAGCGACCTCGCTCGTTTTCGCATTCAATGCTGGCCCTTCCCACTTGCTGGGCCAGCCCTCACGGAAGTTCCAGCGCAGCGCTTCATTGCGGGCTTCATCGAGCAGCACAATCGAGCCGCTGTTTCGCTGAGTCTTGCCGTCGATCACTTTTTTCCGCCACGCCCAGAGCGACTTGTCTTTGGTCCAACCACGTTTGAGCACAATGTTGTTGTATTTCATCAGGCCAGGCAGCTTTCGCGTGGTGCCCTGCTGCTCGGCGCCCTCGCGATACTCGATAATGTTTGTATCGGTCGTCAGACCACTCGCCTCGCTGAAGCCACCTTTCACTACCCCATCAATCTCGATGAGGAAATTAAACTGGCCATAAGGATCGTTGCGTTTGCCGTCTGGCATAATTCATCCTCCGCTTTACTTCGTTTACACAGTGGAAACGTTTAGACCTCCGTCACATCGGAACCACCCGTCCATTGACCGATGCGGAAGATCACAAATTCAGCCGGCTTTACCGGTGCAATGCCGATCAACATGATCAGCCTGCCATTGTCGATGTCAGCTTGTGTCATCGTAGAGCGGTCGCACTTTACGAAATAGGCTTCTTCCTTCGATCTACCTTGAAGCATTCCGTCCATCCAGAGTCGTGTCAGGAAGTCACTCACGCTGCGGCGCACGCGGGCCCAGAGTGGTTCGTCGTTTGGCTCGAAGACAACCCATTGAGTGGCTTCTTCGATCGACTCTTCAACGAAAATGAACAGCCTGCGAACGTTGATGTACTTCCAATCCGGATCGCGTGTAGTAGTGCGAGCACCCCACACGAGATTTCCGCGACCGGGAAAGTAACGCAGCACGTTGACGCCACTCGGATTGAGAAGATCCTGCTCGCCTTTAGTTACCTGAACCTGAAAGCTGCGCGTGGGATCCGCTGGGTCCAATAGCAGTCCGCGAATCACTTCATTGGCAGGCGCTTTGTGAACGCCGCGCGTGATGTCGCTGCGTGCATAGATTCCGGCGATGTGTCCGCCTGGAGGAATTAGTAAATCGGTTCCGTTCGCCGCGTTGCGGATGCGCAGCCACGGGTAGTAGTAGGCTGAGTACTTCGAAGGTTGAAAAACGTGACCGGTAGGTGGGATTACCTGTCCGTTCGATTGCAGAATCGCAAATCTATCAAGCAGGTTTTCGCATTGGGTGACCAGGTCAGTTGTGATGCCGGCAAATTCCGTTGCATGTTCGTCAGGACAACACAGGATTGCGATCTCGTCGATCTTTTCAAAAGCGCTGAGGGCCATCCTTGCATCCGCAAGCGCCAAAGCTGGACCATCAACTCCATTTGTGAAGAAGGGAATCAAGCTTGGTGCCACCAGGGCGACATTGTTTTCAGTGCCGTTGTTTGGTGGCCGGGGTCCTCCGGTTCCCTCAACTCTCACCAGCGTGGACAAACCATTAATCTGACGCTTGTAAAAACTGCTCGCGTTCGGATTCGTTGAGAGGTTGTCAAACACCTCGAGCAACGTAGGCTCACGCCGGTTAGGTAGATTCGCTGTCAAACGACTTCCCGGATGCGTCGGATCAACGGTCAGATTCGTGCCGCTAACCGGTGGCGGATCGCGAAAGTACATCAGGGTCAACTTAAACAAAGTAGGATCGTTGTTACCGGCGTTCGTGATCTTCACCGCGATGCGATTGCCCCACGTGCCGGCGCCAATCGCCGTCACCGTCATCCCACCAAAGGGTGCGGTGGCAGCCACCGGCGCTGGATTGGCGGCCGGATCCTTTCTGACCCGGTTCACGAAGCATCGTTTTCCGCCGTTCTGGAAAAAGCCTTCTACCCCATGCGCCAGATATCTATTTTCGACATAACCGCCGAACGAGCGCGTGTATTCGCCGAAGCTGGTAACCAACACCGGATCGTCCGGACCACGTTCAGCGACTCCGATGAATCCCACCGTGCTGGTGGCCACTCCTTCAATTGGCTTGTTACCGGTATCTACCTCTTCCACGTAAACGCCTGGCGATAAATACTCTGGCATGTTCGTCTCCTTCTGTTGGCTAAGGTGCCATCACGATATTTTGAGTCACGGTCATACCTCGCTGTATGGTGACTGGTTGATCCTTGTCCGGCTGCGGCGGGTGCGTTGAGCGCAGCGTAATCGGTTCGCTTGCGCCTTTTACTTTGTTGAAGAAGAGTACGTAATGACCATCTCGTGCCGTGCGATATTCGAGGTCATCACCGACACGGCGCACGAGCGCATTCTCAACGGGATTACCAGCTACCAATACGCTTCCACGCACCAGTGAAGCGCCGGCTGGAAAGGGATAAGCATTCGTAGGTTGTAATGATGCGCGAGCGCGTTGCTGACGAAAGACAAGCGGCTGTGCTGGATCGTTTAACGGCTTGTCCTGATCGGCGAGTAATAGATCCGGAAAGCCAGGCCAGCGATCGTTTGCCGGCGGAATTACGATCGGGATATCAACGCCAAAATAATAAGGAGGTTCGCTTAAGTAATAAGGCGGCTCGTCGTCCTGCGGAAGAACGGGGTCATCAACTTTACCTTCTCTGTTACTGCGGACCTGTAGCGTATATGCAGCGGACGGCAAGTCGAAGAAAAAGAAAGTCGCCACGCCAGGTTGCTGCAGCGGTACAAATGGGCGATCAAACGGTTGATTGGCGATCCTAACCGTGATCCGCCCCGCGAGTTGGTTTGTCTCTGTAAATCTATCTAACAACATAAGAGCGAAGACGAGCTTCAGTTCCCTGACATCCGGCTCAAGTGTTTTCAGTCCTGCCATCTGACACCGTTAACCTACTTCACCGTAAGTACCGCTTTTCTGTAGCACGGGCTGCATATACTGTTCGCGAGTCGAATCGACTATCGCGACGCGAACGACGTAACAGACAGAGAGCCGGTAATTCAGCTCCAGTGCCTGCCAGACGCGAGCTGTTTCGTCGAGGCTTACTGGATTCAGCACCACGCGCAGCGTCTCGCCGGAAGCTGCGAGCGATCCGACAAGGTCCGCCCCTTCCAGCATCGCGCGGTCATAAAGCACCTGCAGCACCTTGCCCAGCACTATCTGCTGATCGCGAGGGTCGCCGACAAGTGGTGTAATCAAATAAAAAAGATCTAAAGTCAGCGGCGCCTTGCGTAACTGAGCGCCATTTCCGGCAACAGGAAACTGGTTCTTCGTAAACGGGTCCTCGACTACCCGGTAGAGATAAATCGAAAGCCGGACCGAAACATCATTTGCAAGATCGGCGGGTGATTTGAGAGAGATCTTGTTCTCAGTGTCGATTAATGCGTTGACAACCGGATCGAGTTGGATCTCCTGCCAAAGAACACCCGCCAACGATTCACCAACCTCCGCAAGAGCCATGTAAGTGCTCATCGCAATTCATTCCAGGCTTACTTGGCCTTCTTCTGCTGATCAGGCGGAGGCACATCGCAAGTGGCCATGATCTTCAGAATGTTCTCTCTCCTTTTCAGCTCCAGGTCGTCCAGTTCTGTTTGTGCGGTGTCAACTGCACTGGTCGCTGTCGACAACTCAGACTGTCGTTGTCGCAAAACCTCTTTAGCCTTGCTCAGGTCACTCAGAGTACTGAGAAGTTTGTATTTCAAGTTTTCGCTAGTGGGGATCTCGATAGTGTGCAGCGTCTTTTGAAGTTCGAGAGCAAGGAAGTACATGCTCGCGGAGTGGCTGGCGTCATCTTCTGTTTCGATCTGCTTTTTAAGGTCCTTGATATCCTGCAGCTTTTTTTCTATGTCCTCTTGCAGGCCATGCCAGCGCTCGTAACGAGCCTCCTTCTCTTTCTTATCATCCTCAGCTTGCTTGACGTTATTTTCTGCTTCGGTTTTCCGTTGCTTCAGGTGCTCGAGGGCTGTTTTCTTTTCCGCGATCTGGCGGTCATACTCCGCGATCTTGTGGTCTAGCTCAGGCTTCTTTTTCTCAACCGCACACAAGATCATTCGCATCTTGGTGTCGGAGTAAGTTTTGGCTTCCTGTAATTCCTTGATCAGGTTCGGGAGTGCCTGCGTGTACTTTTCGAGCACGTCTTTGATTTCCGTGCCTACTTCCTTGGACGACGTCACGTCTTCCTTCAACTTGTCAGACAGTTCGGTGAGACGTTTGATCTCGGCAACAATTCGCTCGAGTTGTTTTTCCAGCTCACGCGCCCGCTCTTCAGGATCCGGCATCGGCGGGTAAGGCTTCTGATAGGGGGGTTGATAACCACCCGGAGGTTGACCCGGTTGAGTCGGATATCCACCCGGCTGCTGTGGATAGCCACCCGGTTGAGTCGGATAGCCACCCGGCTGCTGTGGATAGCCGCCAGTCGGCGGCGGTGTTTGATATCCCGGCGGAGGTGTCGGGTAACCTTGTGGCTGCTCGCCTGATGGTGGTGGATACGCCGGCGGTGTTGTCGGATAACCCTGCGGCTGATCAGGTGGCGGATAACTCGGCGGTGGATACGCCGGCGGTGTTGTCGGATAACCTTGCGGCTGATCAGGTGGCGGATAACTCGGCGCTGGATACGCCGGCGGTGTTGTCGGATAACCCTGGGGCTGATCAGGCGGCGGATAACTCGGCGGTGGATAGGCCGGGGGCGTTGTCGGATAACCCTGTGGCTGATCAGGCGGCGGATAACTTGGCGGTGGATACGCCGGGGGCGTTGTCGGATAACCCTGGGGCTGATCAGGCGGCGGATAACTCGGCGGTGGATACGCCGGGGGCGTTGTCGGATAACCCTGCGGCTGATCAGGCGGCGGATAACTCGGCGGCGTGGGTGGATAGCCTTGCGGCGGATATGCAGGCGGCGGGTATCCCTGCGGCGGATATCCCGGCGGCGTTGTCGGGTAATCAGATGGCTGCTCGCCGGTTGGTGGAGGATAATCAGGCGGCTGGTATCCGGTCGGCTGCCCTTGCGGATAACCTTGCGGCTGAGGTGGCTGCCAGTAACCCGGAGGCTGCTGCGGATAACCTGGCTGATCGCCGGGTTGCTTATACTCCGAACTTGAACCATGGTGTCCGCATTTTTCCGGATCGGAACCTTCGCCGCTGTAATTCGGCGGGTTGTATTCATTCGACTTATTGTCAGGCATATCTGATCTCCGTCTTCGCTAACAAATGGAATTTAACCAACCGTCTCAACAACGCCATTAATGAGAAGTGTTTGATCTGGAGTTGGCTTGCTCTTCGATCAGCTCTTCTATTCGGCGTTGTTTTCTGGGATTTATCCGGTAGTGATTTTGCAAATCGTTGCCTTTGCGCTTGAGTACCAGCTTTTCCGCCACGAGTTCGTCGACCACGTTTTTTATCGCTGCCGTTCGTGTTCGAATTTGATGGTCCAACAACCACCATTCGATAATTCCAGGCAGCGTGTCTTGCGCCTCAGGATTTCGTGCGAGATAGCCGAGAATTGCTCGGGCGATCTCTTCCTTTTCAAGGACGCACATCGTTGCCTTTCGACAAGTTCTTCCAACTTCAGATTGCGGGATACTGCAACTTGTGAACCGAAGCGAATCGATACCTTCAAGACCACAAACAAAAGCGCATGAAATAAGTCGAGGTATGCGAGGTGGACATTTTTGTCATAGCGGATATCGATTTGGAGGTGAGAATCTGGGTTGTTAGCCAGTAAAAACAGGGTGGACAAATTTGTCTCAAACAAGGATCCAGAATGTCCTGCTTTTCGCGAGAAATTAGCCGCAGATTACACAGAAAAACGCGGATTAGAAAAGGGGTTTTCTGATCCGCGTTTTCTGCGTAAATCTGCGGCTAAAACTGAGGTTACAGTTTCAATGAAAGGTTAGGTTTGAACCGCTCCACATCGATTTGATGTCGGCGGATCAATTGCCAGAACGCGCGCCGATTTTTCTTTGCCGCCTGCGCCGCGCGTGTGATGTTACCGTTATACGCGGCGAGTAATCCCTGGATGTACGTCTTCTCAAACTTCTCAACTACGATCGCCTTGGCGCAGCGCAACGATTGTGTTTCCTCCTGCACTTCGCGTGGCAAGATCAGATCACTTCGCTGAATCGTTCGCCCCTGGGCCAATATCACTGCGCGCTCGATTACGTGTTCCAACTCGCGAATGTTGCCGGGCCACGTATGCACCATCAGCGCGTGCATTGCTTCCGGAGAAAAACCAGTCAGCTCCTTCTCGAATTCAATTTCGTAACGACGAAGAAAGTGCGCTGCGAGAAGCGGTATGTCTTCAGTGCGCTGTCGTAACGGAGGCAACGCAATCGGTACGATATTCAAGCGGTAAAAAAGATCTTCTCGCAGCCGACCATTCTTCACTGAATTTTCAAGGTTGCTGTTTGCAGCAGCTATCACGCGCACGTCAGCTTGCCGGACTCGCGTAGAACCTAAAGAACGAAACTCTTTCTCTTGTAAAAATCGAAGAAACTTTACTTGCGCAAGCAAAGGCAGACAATCGACTTCATCAAGGAATAGCGTCCCGCCTTCTGCTTCTTCAATGAGACCTCTGCGAGAGCTCGCGGCGCCTGTGAAAGCTCCACGCGCGTGACCGAAGAGTTCATTTTCGACTAGGTCCACAGGAACCGCGCCGCAATTGATTGGCACAAAAGCCTTGCTCGATCGAGGACTCAGATAATGAATCGCGCGCGCGCACAACTCCTTGCCCGTGCCTGTTTCTCCGAGAAGTAAAACCTGCGAATTAAACTTCGCCACAAGAGGAATTTTCTTCATCTCGTTAACGAACACCGGACTCTTGCCAACCAGTTGACGCAGGCCCAACCTGCTCTTCACCGTGTCTACCAGCATCTCCTCTTCAGGCTTCGCACGCTCGAGCAGCCGGCTCACGCGCGGCAAGATGTCGACGGCTCGCCAGGGTGGAACAAAGAATTCATCTACTCCATTGCGCATCAAGTCCATTACGCACTCGGGCTCCTCTGCATCTAGCACAACTGCGGTGTTAGCGCGGGGATATTCTCGTTTTATTAAATGGAGAATCGAAACCGCCCGCTGATCCAGAGACGCCGGCAACAGAATGACGCAAAGATCGCCGCTGGGCGCTGCCGCATCGAGGCTTTCTCCTGGTCCATCAAGCGTTCCGTTTTCGGAAATCGAGCATGCGATTCGTTTGACCGCGCCCAACCGCGCGAGAATGGCGGTTAGCGACGTGGCACTGGCGGGAGTGCTATGAAAATCCAGCAACCGCACTACTGGTTGGGTCATGACGGTTGATCAGAACTTAATAACTTCAGGAGTCTGCGGGGGGACGGGAAGTCCTGAAGGGCGCAATTGCATTACTGCGCGGAGGTTGAAAAAAACTATCGTCGGGATTGTTTAGTACCCACCTTGAGAAACTGCTTTAAATCGCATCCTATCGACCTCGGTTGCGAGGCAGAAGCCGACAGAAACGGAGGGCACTTAATGATTGGAGTTATGTTGGTGTAACCGGCTCACGAGATTCACTCCTTTTTGACATCCTTTGCTTGTAATGGCTTAGCTTCACTGTTTTGTGCCTACCTGACTGAAAGAAAAATACTTCTCGCGCAAAGGCGCAAAGAATCCTTTTAGAAACATGTTAGCGCTTTGCCGCCTTGCGCCTTTCCGCGAGAAATCTTTTGCATAGAGGTGCTTTCCGTGCAAACTTGCTCACCTGTACGTAATAAGATTTATGTGATCGAACTTCAGCACGTCTTGTACGTCTGTCTTGTTTGTCCAACTCTTAACTATCGGAACCACCGTTACGCGAATGTCTGCACTTTGTGCCAGCGCAGTTCTTATCGCGGTAGTCGCAATCACAACCTTTTTCATTGGCAACAGTGGATGAGAAGGCCGCGGATCAAACTTGTCCTGCGGCTCGTGAACATCACAATGCCCGGCGTCGCCAAAACACCCGCCGTGTCCGAAAACGTTGAAGGATCCCGCGTATCCGCTCGCTTCGGTCGGAGGCGTATTGATATTGGCGTTTGGATTATTAACGAAAACGCGTGCTTCGAATGTTGCTCCTGAATGGTCCACGCCGATGAACTCGAGATCGGCGCGTGAAAAGTACGGTGGTATGTATCCTACCGGCAGCGGCATGGTCGATTTATATATCGCGCCCTGTGCATACATCGATTGTGTGCTGAATGGCTGCGGTTGATTCGCTGGTCTTGGCTCAGACATGGTTTACAGCTCCTGTTTGTTAAAACTGTTAGCGGATCACAACTTTGGAGATGGCGTATTCGTAGCCGAGCGCGTTAGGGTTCAATACGTCTCGGACTGTTAACGCAAAAGGTTGCAGCACGATCGGCAACAACTCCGGCGAGATATTGTTCACTCCGTTTCTCAGTTGCCACACATACCAGAGCCGGTCGATCGTGCAGTGGTGCGCCCAGAAAAGCGGATCCCACGCTGCGGTTCCCAGGTTTCCCATGTCCCCGCCGACGCTGCCGTTGTTTCCTCCGGCCCATCCGTGTACGTAGTCGTGGACATCTTCCAGTTGAGTGGAGAAGTCGCTGAATTGACTGAGGTTCATCAGATTCTCAACTTGCTGCGGTGTCGGCAATTGTCGCGGGTTTCCCGGAAAGCGACGTGTCCAACGCCAGATGGGCGGGTTCGCGGTCGGAGCATAAATCAGTGCCTGGGACAAAGGATTAAAGCGATTATTAACAGTGGGCATCGCGAAGGCCGCAGGCACACCGACGATGTGTGAAGTTGGCGAGGTCCAGTCCCACCATGGTAGACCAATCTTCGCGTTCGGATCGGCCTGATCGCGTATCGCTCGTTCAAAATACAGGAGATACGCGCGATGCCAGGGTAAGAAGAGTTTCACGTTCTCTACTGATCGCAAAGAACGATCGTGATGATTACAAAACCAATTTGGGATCCCGTGAAGGCTCGCGAAGTAGTTGTAACCGCGGTTATCCCAGATCGATTGCGCTTTGACAAGCGCGTCGCGTATCCCTTGCAACTCGGGGGGCGTCAGCGTCTCGATGTTCTTGCGTAGTGTAAGACTCGCCATCTAAGACCTCCATATGAATGTCGATTGAAATGCAGCCGTTGAGAAACGGCGATAGCGCGCAAGCTATTGAATGTGCTGGTCTAGCAGCGGCACAAAGTATCGCTATTTGTCTGACGACTCAGTCTGGCACTCCAAACCGTAGCGGCAAACAAGATTGCGCCACTCAAATAGACACCTACATCCAGCGCAAGGCGAAATCGGCATACATACAGCAAAATTGCGGCCACACATCCCAATATGAAGGGGTGATAGTTATGGCACTGGTGCGCGCGAACGAGTAACAACCCTAATGGCAGAAGCAAGAGAACGACTACCAAGGAATGCAACCAACCTGGACCGAAGGTCCAACTGACACCGATGGTGCTCATGAGAGCGAGCCAACAAAGCGGACACTTCGGCAGTAACACCAGCAACATCGTCGTGCCGGCTGAGAAACCAATGCTTTGGGATCGAGACACCATGGAAACCTGTAGCTATTACGCGAGGATCGAGCCAAATGTGATGACGAATGTAGGGTTCGTCAACAGCTTCATTTTTGGAGAGCGCACATTACTGCTCTCTTTTCAGGTAGTCAAGACTTTTTCCGGAAGAAGAACAATCTTGTGAGAATTGGTCCTACAGACGCTGCGTGTGTCAACGAACCAAACGCGCGTCTCTAGCTTGCACACTAACTTCACTAAACTGCCCTGGACCGCGAACAACTGGTTCGTCCAAACGCACAATTAATTGTCCATCACCCATACCGATAACTACGCCTCTGTAAATCTTGTTAGGGTCGACCAGGATGTAACTCTGCGTCGTTCCGCGGATCTCTACTCTGTCGCCTATCTTGATCTGTTCCATGTAAATGCCTCTTAAGAGCTTCTGGAATCAACCTACGTGCCAGTTCGAGTGTTTTAAGAAATCGGCCCTTTTTAATATGTTTAGAGTAGCCGGGTGATGCCGTCATCTCGATTTTTGTTGCGAAATCAAACAGTTCATTCGCTACTCATCAAAGCCACCTAACGTACTGCCGACACGTTTTGCGCCGCTTCGCGCATAGACTCTGAAGTGGTTTGAATCAGTAACGAATTAAAGCTGAATCAAATCGCCGGGTACCGTATAGGAGAAGCTATGCTAAACAACGTAAGAGAGTTCGGCGCGGTGGGCGATGGTATCACCGACGATCGCGCGGCTATCCAGGCAGCAGTTGATAACGCGGCCGCGTCTACTTCGCAAGGTGGCATTCTCTTTCCGGCAGGTACTTATCGCGTTTCGCGCGCCACGGCCACTGGAAAATTCTGTTCAATCGATCTCAATGGGGTGCAGGATTTCATGGTGATGGGCGAGGGACCAAAATCCGTCGTGAAGTTGGTAGATACCACTGAACGCACCGGTGACTGGCATGTCTTCAGGTTGCGCAACAACTGCCAGCGAGTAGTCTATAAAGACCTGGTCATTGACGGAAACCGGACCGGACTTACAAACCCTGACGAGCAGTCTCACGGCATCGAAGTAGAGTCTGGAACAGAAGATCTCGTAATTGATCGCTGCATCATGCGAGAGTGCTTTGGCGACGGTGTACGTTTGCTGGGAACGAACCGGCCGGGCCAGAATGTTAAGCGAGTGCGCATTGAGAACTGTTTGTTTCAGACGAACAAACGATCTGGGCTAAGCATCCAGCGCGCGATCGGACAAATCATCATTTCCAACTGCATTTTCGATGCAACCGTTTCCGACCAATCCATTGATTTCGAGCCAACCGGCCAGGGTGGTCCAACGGATCTGATAATCCAGGGCTGTCTAATCAACCACACTAACCGGACGGTCGCCGTGACCATGAGCGGCAACAGCGGCGGTGATCCGCTGGTTCGCTGCAAGTTTACCGACAACATTCTCCTGGGTGGCCCAATCTTCTGCACGGATGTTAATCAACTTACTATCCAAAACAATGTCGTAGTGGTGGGCGAGGTCGGGCCCGGCCAACGCATCCCGGTTCAGGTTCAGCGTGGCGGTGATTCGGTAATAGTTTCCGGCAACTTACTCGTAAACGACCATGCCGCCACCGAAGCTGTCATCTCTCTGAGTGAAGTCAATCAACGCCAGGTAACACGCGCCCTGGTGGCGAATAATCTCTGCTTTGCCCGTTCGGGAAACGGGATCCAATGCCTGTCAAGCGATGACGTTGCCATTCAGGGCAACATGATCGTAGCGACTGACTCCTGCGCACAAGGTATTTTCCTGCGCTCCGAAGGCTCGCCCATGGACAACATCTCAGTGCGAGACAATGACGTTACAGTTAAAGGTGAAGGAAATTGGAAGTTTGGTGTCCGTATTGCCGCAAGCGCGCCTCATAACATAGGTCACTTCTCGGTGACCGGGAATTCGATCAGTGGGGCCGCCACGGGTGTGGCGTTTGATGGTTCCCAGTTCAGGCAAACACCTGTATGCGCCCTCAACCGGATTGCTGAAGACGTGACGTCAGCGTTTGTTGGAATCGCAAGGCTGCCGGAAGCTAGCGTAGTCCTCGGCGGCGCCATGAGTAGAGGCGGCGCAACTGCAGGTTCCGGCGCTGGACGCTTCATAGCGGGACTCGGTGATCCCAACAATAAAGTGATCGGCAACGTGGGAGACATTTTTCAGCGTCTTGACGGTACACCTGGAGCCACCTTTTACGTCAAAGAAACGGGCGACAGCACCAACACAGACTGGGCTGCAAAATAAAGAACTTGCTACAACGAAGCGCGCTTCATCATCTCGTCACGCTTGGCTTTGAATTCTGATCCCGCTTTCCATTCCGGATACCTGTCGCCTTGCGCCACTCGATATCCGATCATCGTCAGCAACTGTGCGTCATCAACCGCTCCCGTGAGATCCCAGTCAGGTTTAATCTGGTCGGAAACTTTGTGGTAGTCATTGTTTGTGTATTCGTCGCGCTTCTGTTTGCTGAACGCCGGATCTTTTCCTTCGTAGTTAATCCCGGAATCAGTGTAGAGCGCCGGAACTCCTTGTTTCGCAAACTCGAAATGATCTGAGCGGTAGTAAAATCCTTTCTCTGATTCCGGATCGGGATTCACTACTCGCCGCTGTGCAGCGGCAGCTTCACGCAGCAAGTCGATTAAGGAGCTGTTGTCGTCGCCCACCATCGTAATGTCCGTGGTCCTGCCCCACTGATTAACGCCATCCATGTTGATGTTCGCGAGTGTTTTGTTCAGCGGATATAGAGGATTCTCCGCGTAATACTTTGCACCGAGTAACCCTTTCTCTTCGGCCGTAACTGAAAGAAACAAAATTGATCGTTTAGGAGGTGTGGCAAGTTTCGTGAATGCTTCAGCAATCTCAAGCAACGTGGCAGTGCCTGACGCATTATCGAGTGCTCCATTGAAAATTTGATCGCCAGTTAGGTTTGGATCGCGTCCCAGGTGATCCCAGTGTGCCGTGTAGATAACGTACTCGTTCTTCAGCGTAGGATCCGCTCCTTCAAGCTTTCCGATGACGTTATTTGAATTAATTTCACGTATTGTATTTTTGACCGTCATGTTTGCCTTTGCATTGAGAGCAACGGGCTTGAAGTCCTTCGAGAGGGCAGCTTTTTTCAGCGCGTCAAAATCCTGGCCACTGGCAGTAAACAATTCTTTAGCGCGGTCGGTCGTGATCCATGATTCCACTGCCGCACGTCCCATGTTCTTGTCGGGAGTCTGTATATCGAAGTTCTCGCGAGACCAACTCCCGGAAACAACTTCATAGGGATAACCAGCCGGGCCGGTTTCATGAATGATCACAGCGGCAGCGGCGCCCTTCTGCGCTGCAATCTCGTATTTGTAGGTCCAACGGCCGTAGTACGTCATTGCCTTGCCCTTGAACATCTTCTCATCCAACTTTGTGGGATCGGTCTGGTCAGGAACCTGGGGATCATTGATCAGCATCACGATCGTCTTGCCTCGCACGTCCAGTCCTTTGTAGTCGTCCCACCCATATTCCGGCGCCATTACGCCATAACCAACAAAGACCATGTCGGAATTCTCAACCTTTGATTCAGGAACGAACCGGCGTGAAACGGCAACGTAGTCTTGTGGAAATGCCAGGTTCAGTCGCTTGCTCCCGACAGTGAATGAAGCAGTTGGGGTGCCCGTAAATCCAACCAGCGGAACCTTCTGAACATACGTGCCATCCGGATTCCCGGGCTTCAAGCCCAGGCGTTGATACTGTTCGGTTAAATACTTTACGGTGAGTTCTTCACCCTTTGTTCCCGGCCCCCGCCCTTCGTACTCATCCGCTGACAGAACTTTGATATGTTGCAACATGTCGTTCGCGGTGATTGAGTCAAAGGCGGGCTTCAAATCAGCCGCAACCGAGCTGTTAGCTGCACCAGAGTTGGTGTTCAGGTTGGTCGGACTGGTTGTACACGCGAGTGCGAAACTAAGCACCGCTCCGAACGAAACCATTGCCTGGATTCGCTTCTTCATTTGGATAGCTCCTCGATTCCGTTGTTGGATTTGATAGGACGTTTCTATGCCGAAACGTGGGCACAAGTCAAATTCGGTAGCCGCAGATGAACGCGGATGACGCAGATTTGTCTTGCCGATTACTTTTAGTGTTTTCCTGATTGATCGATCAGCGCGTTAAACTCGTTGATTATCTCTCCCGCGCCCTTAAGGAAGATTCTCTGACTGGCGTTCTTGAAACGAGGGTTAGAGAGTTGACTTTCCGCCTCGACCAGCAGCTCCATCAACGAATCCGGCAATTCAGCTTTGGATCTCTTCCTCCGCTGCACAGCATTTTCGATCAGATCGGCCAGGTGGACGGCGTGCATCAGTGAGTGAAAACTGTTGTTATGATGACAAAGCAAGTGCGAACGTTTATGCCCGTCATTCTCCAACAGCTTTTCAATCCAGATGAATCTTCCGTGATTGTTTGTTACCACGAATTGAAGAGTATCTTCCGGATCGCGCAAAAAAACATGATCGGAAAAAGGGCTGGTTGGGAGGTTGCCCTCCGGCGTTACCATCCGCAACATTAGCTCACTTAAATCTTCGTCGGGTTGACTCGTGGGACTGATGCCCGACTTTGAAATTACCGTAGTCACAATGATGGGCGTGTCCCGGGAACCTCGATCGGATTTGTCGTCTTCAAAGACGTCGGCGCGGACTCCCGCGGCGATTCGCGCGAAAAAATCTTTGAGTCGCATCGCGGGAGTCGGGGCCGTTCCCACCGGTTGCTTAATTCTGATGCACGGCTGATTAACGAGGTATTGAACGAAGCGGGACAACTGCTCGAGAGAGTGGTCCTTAGTAATACGAATACTTAGTTTGGTGGTCCAGCCGAAGGGGTAAAGCACAACTCGTGGTATCGGGCTGATCTTGAAAGTGAACCCGTTCGGATCTATTTCGAAGCGTTCTTTCAAAGTGCATTCAAGAGGAAGTATGCTTTCCCAGGCGTTGAAAGGGAAGTTGGCTATATCGTCAAGACCCGTGGCGGTGAACCAATATTTGTTCTCACGGTATGCGGTCGCAATCTTCCTTAACACGGCGGGCGAACTCACTTCGCTCACCTCACTGAATTTTTCGAGTCCATTCCAGACCTGTTCGTGAAGCTCATTGTATTTCGCGGCATCCGTAAAACCGATTGACGGCTTAGCGAACTCTTTCGAAAAATAGTAAAGAGTCGTGCGGCAATCGCCGACTTCCACCATTGCCTCCGTCAACTTTAGATCAGCCATCTTGACGTCTCTCCTTAAGGAGCGTAATCTGCCGCCGTCTGTATTTCGTGCCTTTCCAGGCGTGAAATGCCGGGGCTCTTCCTATCGTGTCATCGGTTAGCCGATCGGGATCGCTCGCTCTGCTAGCCGGTGACACGATCGAGTCAAGTCGCCCCTCTTTATCAGGTCAAAGGTCGGATTAGACTATTTAAATTAAATGCGTTTGATGTTGGCCTTTGACCTGGTTCCCTCATTTGTTCATCTACCAAAAGTCCTGCCACTCTAATTCACAGGGCGCACCAGCGCGTGATGTTCTGTGGGAAGATCCAGCTTCAGGTCCTTAACGGCGTTCACTACCACAAAGCTTTCAAGATAACCAGTGCCAACCTTAACCTTCAGAGCACTCCCCCCGACCTCTACGTTTTTAGCTTTCACCAGGCTTCGCAGGTATTCCGGATCGAGCAATTCCAGGTGCTTCGCACTCTCGTCGTTTTGATCCGCCTGTTCTCTTCCAAAGAGCCTCTTCTTGATCGCCTTCCATTGATCATTGGTGACGTTGTTGCCCTTTGTGATTTGCA
Source organism: Acidobacteriota bacterium (assembly GCA_046730815.1). Lineage (GTDB taxonomy): Bacteria > Acidobacteriota > Blastocatellia > Pyrinomonadales > Pyrinomonadaceae > PSRF01. Next base: position 3,953 of record JBKPJS010000441.1, on the reverse strand, counting down.
GGGTCGCTCCCAGAACTGGCGACCCGTCCAGTTGGTAAAAAAGGATTCCTTCCCACTGTTCCGTGTTAACCTTGCCCTTCGCCCAAACATATCCACCCTTACTATGCCGCCCGCGCAAAGCCCTAAGCAGATATTTATCGCCAAGCTCCCCATCCTTAAAGTCGTAAATGCCTCGCCTGATAGAATCGATACCCCAACGGACCGAGGGAATTGAAGCTCCGGCTAGCGCAGAGACAAGAATCACTAACAACAAAACCTTGTAGTCCGAATAGTCTATTTCCTGATGCGCTTTTGTCCACCAAATAATAATCAGACTGAAGAGGACCGCCACGAAAAACGCTGGAAGGATATGTTGAGTGCCGAAGGTCGGCACCTGCCAGCCTTCATGCTTGCGCCGCCGGTTCACCAACTGGTAGCTAAACAAAGCCGGCAGGATGGGTAATAACAAATAGAGGATTGCCGCTGTGCCTCCGGGCAAACCTTTCGCTTCTTCTTCAAAGCGCCTCCGAACTTCTATTGTGAGAATGGCAGTTTGCGCGGATTCGAATCTCGGCTGATCTGACGGCCATAAATATTTCGCAGTTAAGATCAATTTATTCTGGCTGAATGGAGCACTTTCCTTAGCTGTTATCGTTAACGAATCGGCAAAGGTTTGAAATGGCTTAACGGCCTGTTGCAATCGCAAACTGGTCGCCTGCAGAGCACCACTCTGCGCACTCGTAATAGTAAAGGACTGACTGGAAAGAGTGATTTCTGAAATCGTCAGACGCTGTTCAGATTTGTTAGTGAAATTGAGGTGAACGTAGACGGGCTTTCCTTTTTCAACCACGGCGACTTCTGAAGTAGCCTGAAAATCGATCGTTGGCGGGGAGGGAGACGGGGTTGGCTTCGATTCTCCCTTCTTTGATTTCTGCGCGGACGTTGTCGTAGAAGCTGGGCTCCACATTAGAACGAGGCCCAGCAATACCAAGGCCAGCGAACCCATAACGCGCAAACGAAAAGAGCGCGCGCTGGTGTGCCGTTGAGGGAACAAGGAAGAGATTCGGAAACGCATAGTGCCGGTCAGGAAGAGAAAAGCGTGATGATAAGCGCTTGGAGCTGATGGCAAAAACGCTGGCAACCTGTCACAAGTTCTAAGGACAGTGGTACCTTAGCATCCTTACCGAATCTCGACAAAGTTTTTGGCGGTTTGATCCACCGACAATTTATCTAAGTATGCGATAGTTCTTTAACGAGCTGGTAGGTAATTGAAGTACGATTTAGGAAAGTGGACGTGCATAGAGCATCTGGCAGCGTTTATCACGAGGCGGCTACTCTTAACGGCAGCGCTGGTAGCCATCTTCTTCCTGCTAGTGCAGAGTCTGCACGTCATCTATGGCGGCGGTATGTCTGGCGCTACGCAGACGCGAGGACAATCGACTTGCTCCGACGGCTGGTACATCACAGGCTACTACGTTCCTCGAGAAGATGAACTGCCCGAAACTGCGGAGCAAATTGACGTCGAGCGTGAGAGAGAAATGAAGAAACTACTGCTGCTCCACAACTCAACAAGTAGCCATTACTTAAGTGGCTTATGAAATCGCTTTCGTCCCTTCAGTGCCAACAAACCGCCAACACCAAGACTTAACAAAAGCATAGACGCGGGTTCGGGAACAGCAGTCGCTGTAAACTGCAAGTTGTCGATCCCCTCCGGACCATTTGGTCCAGCCGGTATAAAGATAATGTGACTGATCTCTAAACGGTCAGAGTGATCTCCGAAGGACTGATCTGCTGTCCCTGTGATATGTGAAGTTTGTCCTGTCGAAAGATCGAAGATGCTTGAATTGGTGATGTTAAAGAAAAAAAGGTTCCATCGTCCTCCCTGGCTTCCTATTATGTTGAGTGATACCTCGAAAGGCTCGGCCGGTACTACTCCGACCTCGCCAACCACAAAACGCACTAAAATTCCATTAATGAGATTGGAAGCTGGATCTATGGCAGCCGGAAAAGCACCCTGTGGAGGACTAACAGCCGACGGCGAGGTCCGCAATGCGATGTCGTTTATTGTTCCAACAACCTTGCATTGGATGAGGAGGAAAGGGCAACGGGCGTCAATTGGTTCCAGGAGAATCGTGGATATTTCAACTCCTTTAGAACGATAAGTCTGCAACGGAGCCGGAGATGGATCGTCAAAGTTAATGAGAATTACCGGATCGGCTTTAACGAAAGCAGGCGCACAGAGAAATACCGCCAGCACCAGAATCTGGATGAATCTCGACATCGTACTCAACCCCCTTTGAGCGTCCGAAGTGGAAACAACTGGAAAGCTTTCGAATATCAGGAAACACCGACAGGCGCAGGGAAGAGAACAAACAAAGCGTGCAGTTTGCTCCTGTTTGTGCGATTTCTACGCCAGACGCGTGGGAAACGGATGTCAAAACCTTTGCAAATTTGCCGCGAGACCCAGTTGCAAAATGCGCTCTAATCCGCCAAGTGAGCGCGATCTAGCGATCAGCCCCTTCCGGACTGCTCGGTGTACTTTTCGACGGCAATGTCTCTGGAGTAGATTCTTTGCGAGTCAATTCGCTCCTTTGAGACGAGCACGCGAGATTTGATGCCAGCCTATGGCAGAGTCCGCTTAGGATGCGCGAAAGACTCACTAAGAAGTTCTTTGAGAATTTTTTGAGGCAAAATCTTATTGACAGCCTCGCAGCGATAGATTGAACATCAACATGTTGCGTGCGTGAGCCGCTGAACGCCCCAAGCGTTCGCAATGGATTTTAGTCACTGTGGACGATATCTGTTTGCCGGTTCGTTTCGAGGGGATAACTGAAGATGGCGCGAAGACGCATCTTCGGTACTGCGCTTCCAGCTTAAAGCCGGGCGACCGAGTTGAGTTTTTGCTTTGCGACGTTGGCGTCGTAATTCCGTTGGTAAAGAGCGCCTACCGGAACAAACCTTCCACGCTGGATGTGCTGATTAGAAGCGGCTCAATCGAACGAGATCAGCTAGAGGAATTAAGGACCTCGTTGTCTGCTGGGGGTTATGAGCCCAAGGTCTTGCTTACGAGCAAAAAGAAACTTCTAAGGCGCCTTGTCGTGCCTCTCAACGTTGAGGACGCGTTCATTTCCGTGACCGGCCTTAACGTGATTCGGTTAATCGCTTTGGCATTGCATCTTTCGTGGCCTTGTCGTATGACGATTTGTTATGCGCTTGGTTCAGAGAACCCTCATTTACCAGGACAGTTAATCTACCGCAATACTTACAGAAACGCGGGCTACCGTCTTGGATACGCAATGGGCAAGCTGTTGCGCAAAATCATTTCGTAATTCGATTATAACAAGCGCTCATCCACAAGGTCTTGGGCTCTTCGCTCCACCCGCGCCGCTTAACTTTCGATGGACCTCCCGTTCGGCGGTTGACTGACAAAGCCTCACCGGAGTGGCGCCAATGGTCCACTAAAAATCTTACGGCTTCTTCGAGTTGCTTGACTCGTCGAACTTCTTAACCTAAGCTTCTCCGAACCTCGCTTAATCATAAGTCTGAGCTACCTTTTTGACTTGCTTGGGCTTCATCTTTCCGACAGATCTCAACTGAGACGGAGGGAGACAATGAAAAGAGCCGTGATCGCAAAGTTAGCCAGCGTGCTGCTTCTTTGTTCGCTGAGTTATGTTGCCACCGTTTCTTCATCACAAGTTGCTGATAGGGCGAAAATCGTAGGACAAGTGAGCTGGGGACAAGAACCAATCGAGATTGTAGACTTGCGCGTTTACGATAAGCCAATCTCCTTTGATCGTCCTTTTGACTCGGCGGATGAAACTTGGATGCGGGGATTGCGGTTTCAGGTCAAAAACACGACGAATAAGAGTATTACTTACCTGAGATTCGAGCTACAGTTTCCTTTAAGAAATTCTCCAAGGCAAACCTATTACGTGGAGCCCATCGAATATGGAAGGGATAAAGCTTCGACTGAT
>JBKPJS010000440.1:0-4530 GCA_046730815.1 Acidobacteriota bacterium | reverse complement strand
GGGAACGCGAGTGGACAAAAGTTGACAAGCGAATAGACATAAAAGTCCTTTTGAACTGAAAGATATAGAAGTGTCAATTAAATCAGTTAAATGGATCCGGATGATGGCTAGTGAGTATCGGATGATTGAGCCTTACGAGCCGGGGCAAGTTAAACAAATTGATGGCAAGCGAATCGTTTCTTACGGCACCTCCAGCTACGGGTACGACATTCGTTGCGCCGACGAGTTCAAGCTTTTCACTAACATCAACAGCACCATCGTCGATCCAAAAGAGTTTGACGAGAAGAATTTCGTCGATATCAAAGGCGACTCGGTAATTATTCCGCCAAACAGTTTCGCTTTGGCACGCACAGTCGAATACTTCCGCATTCCCCGCAACGTGCTCACAATTTGTCTCGGCAAGAGCACGTACGCGCGTTGCGGGATTCTGGTCAACGTCACACCTTTCGAACCCGAGTGGGAAGGCTACGTCACCCTCGAATTCTCAAATACCACACCGTTGCCCGCGAAGATCTACGCCAACGAAGGTGTCGCGCAAGTTGTCTTCTTCGAATCCGACGAGGTCTGCGAAACCTCGTATAAAGATCGAGGCGGCAAGTACCAGGGTCAACGCGGCGTCACATTGCCGAAGATGTAAACCTCTCGGATGCAGGATTGACATGATTTACTCATCAATCATGTCAATCCTGTAAACAGCTCTTCTGGCAAACCTACTTGAACGCTTGATCAGTTACAATGCACTCGCCACTCGATCGAAGAGGCTGGATGGACCATACAATAAACGTTCTTCGCTTCAAAAAATTGGATTCGCGTGCGGTGCTGCCGGAGAGAGGGAGTGCGCTCGCGGCGGGGTTGGATGTTTGTTCGATTGAAGATTTGAGTATTGGACCGAAGCAACGTGTGATGGCGAGGACGGGGTTGGCGGTGGCGATACCGCCCGGGTTTTATGGGCGTATTGCTCCACGGTCCGGACTGGCGGCGAAGAGTGGCTTGGATGTGCTTGCCGGTGTGATCGATTCTGATTATCGTGGTGAGGTTTGTTGTTTGCTCTATAACACGGGCGACTTAACGATCAACCTGCCTGCCGGAAGCAAGATTTGTCAGTTGATAGTCGAACAGATCATTACGCCGGAAGCTGCGTGGGCCAATGACCTGGATGAGACCGCGCGGGGCGCCGGAGGTTTTGGTTCCACGGGTTGAATTGTAGGGGCGGCCCTCCGTAGCCGCCCGTGTTACGCAATAAATATTTTCGACGAACGGACGGCCACGGACGGCCGCCCCTACAAAAAAATGAAGCAACACAAATATCTATCAGTTCTGCTCGCAATTATACTTGTTACCTCAACGACATTTGCTTGGACGCAGACTGCACCAGCAACGGCAACAACTCGCACGCTCTCAGCAACCGAGCACCAGCTTGTCGAGAACATCAGCGTCGAAACCATCAAAACCATAGTCAACGCACTCGCGGCTGACGAGATGCAGGGGCGTGGAACGGCTCAACCCGGTGGTGACAAGGCCGCTGCGTATCTGGCCGATCGCTTCGCCAAAATTGGTCTCAAGCCACTCGGCGAAAATAATACCTACCTGCAACCAATCAAATTCAGAGAAACACAGTTTCTGCCGCAGACCGCATTCACTGTTGGCAATGAAACCCTTAAACTCGGACCCGACTTCATCATCACACCGCCGTATAGCGGCGACGAGAACGTCACCGGAAAAGTTGTGTTTGTTGGTTACGGCATCGTGCTTTCAGCTCTTAAACGAAACGACCTGGCAGGACTCGACGTGAAGGGAAAGATAGTTGTGTTCCGCAACAGTCCTCCGCCGGAAATCAACAAAGACCAGTGGAAAAAGTTGCAGTTCAATGTAATCAGAGGACTCATCGCCCGCGGCGCGGCGGCGCTCGTTATCATCAGTCCAGACACCGAAACTCTTTCTTACGCCGAGATCGCCGACTACTTAACGCGACGCCAAATCGAACCTGAATCCGAGCAGGAGATGCCGGAGTTTCTTCCACCATTCATCGGCGTCAGCGATCAGGGCGCTGATAAACTGTTTGCCGCATCCGGAATTACACGAGCGGATGCTCTCGCGAAAGCGAAGAGCGACAGCTTCACGCCAATCGACCTCAACCAGTCCGCCACTATTACAGTGCGTCTAAAAAAGAGTAATGGTGTGGGAAAAAACGTTGTCGGATTGCTCGAAGGCTCCGATCCGAAATTGAAGTCGGAAGCGCTGGTCTACTCAGCTCACTATGATGCCTACGGACTCTCAGCCGACAATCGCATCTATCACGGCGCGGCCGACAATGCTTTGGGAGTTGCTGAGATGCTGGCAGTCGCCGAAGCAATGGCTCGAGCAACAACCAAGCCACGACGCTCGATAATCTTTCTGGCCGTGACTGGAGAAGAGTATGGCGGTTATGGATCGGATTATTGGGTGAAGAACCCAACCTGGAAAATCCAACAAGTGGCCGGCGACCTCAACCTCGACGGCATGGGCACAGAGGTTTATGGACCAGTGAAGGTGCTCGTTGGTTACGGCACCGAACATTCAACACTCGGCACACTGCTGAGTGACGTCGCTGCCGCAACCAACTTACGAGTGATTCCGGATCCAATGCCCGAGGAGAAGGCGTTCTATCGTTCCGATCATTACTTCTTCGTGAAGAAAGGCGTTCCAGGCCTCATGATTCTTGGCGCGCCCGACGGCGCGGTAAATGCGTGGACCGATCGCTTGAAGAAGTGGACAAAGACTGATTATCACCAACCGAGTGATGTTGTTCGTCCCGATTGGGACTGGAGTGGTCCACGCACGATTGCCTCGGTGATGCTGGTGATGGGGCTGCGCATCGCTAACGAAGAGAGCATGCCGTCATGGCTGCCGTCGTCGATTTTCAATCGCGAGCGCGGCACAGACAAGCCTGCTCCTCCTGAGCCCTAAGCTTCGACAGCAGTCTCCCGCAAAGACGCAAGGCCGCAAAAAGAGGTATCCCAAAAGGTTGATCGCGCGGCGGCTTTCAGCCGTTTTCCTCCATTCCCGGAAAAGGCCGCCTAAGTAACACGACTCTTGCATACCACCCTTACAGATCCCGAAAACAGTGCGGTTTTGTTGGATTATTGTTTCAAGGTGAGTCAGTAGTACGTACCATTTTCAGCCTTCCCCCGCTAACAGGCTCTCCCGGAAAAGGCCTCGGCCAGCGGAACAAACCTTTCCTTGGCACAAAGTTTGAACGCAGGCCCCTAGTCTGAAGGAGGAGATGAGATGAGGACAATCAGAAAAACAATTTTCATGGCTTTCCTATTAGCGTTGGTGACCGCCGGCATGGCCACGAACGGCATGGCGCAATTCGGCACCAACGACGCTGCTATCAGAGATCTCGTGCGAAGCATTCAAACACGCACTGACTCTCTACAGCGCGCAGTCCAGGATGCTGCGGATCGAAATAACTACCGAGTCGACGACATCAATCGTTTGATCCTCGATTTCGAGAACGCGGCGAATCAACTCGATCGGCGTTTGAGCACGCGTCGCGCGAGTACAGCGGACGCACAAGTACTTTTGGATCGCGGCGCGCAGATCGATAATTTCTTTTCAAACAACCGGCTCGGATCCGGATCACGGCGTGAGTGGCAGGCAATACGCGCCGATCTCGATCAACTCGGCACCTTTTACAATCTGAGCCCGCAATGGGGTTCAGGCGCTGGCGTTGGATCAGGCACTGGCGTTGGAAGTGTTGGAAATAACAATTACAACCTGAGCGACTGGCAAATGCGGCAGTTGGTCGATCGGATCAACACTCGGTCGGCGACTTTTAGCCGCGCGTTGCGCCAGGATCTCTACCGGACGAACGCCAACGACCGCTACCGGCTGGATGAAGTTCGTCAACAGTTGAGCCAGTTTGAGACGGCGCTGGTCCAGCTTCGCAACCGTGTGAATAGCCGGCAGTCATCGTCGGCGGATGCGCAGAACGTGTTAGACCGGGCGGCGTTTTTGAATAACTTCATCGCCGATCGCCAGTTGTCGTATCAGACCGAAAACAACTGGAACACGTTGCGGCCGGATCTCGATCGTCTAGCCAGTGCGTTCAACATTGCCTGGAACTGGTCGACAGTTCCGAGTGGCGGTTCTTCTGGTGGTTATGGCACGAGCCGCGATCTAACCGGCACCTTCCGCCTGAGTACCAGCCGCGGAGACGATGCGCGCAGGGTTGTGGATGACGCTACGAGGACCTTATCCGCAGCCGAGCGGCAGCGAGTTTACGATAATTTGTTGCGGCGATTCGATCCACCGCAGATGCTGGCGATCGATCGTCGTGGAAACTCGGTAACCATTGCATCCACGCGTGCGCCGCAGATCAACTTCGTCGCCGATGGCCGCGAGCAGGTCGAAACTGCTCCGGGAGGGCGTAGTGTCCGTGTTCGCGCGAGCTTGTCGGGAGACGCCCTGACGATCGTCAGAACGGGCGAGCGGGCAAACGACTTCACAGTGACCTTCGATCCGTCGAATGATGGCCGTGAGTTGCTG
>JBKPJS010000439.1:0-3599 GCA_046730815.1 Acidobacteriota bacterium | reverse complement strand
CGTGCAGGTGGGGTTGCGCTCGCTGTTCTTGTGATTTTTCTGATGGGTTTGCTCACCGCCTCGCCCGCAGGCGACCACGCGCTGCGATCGAGAATCATCGTTCGAGGTTTACATTCATCGGAGACCAGGTCGAACGTGATGTGTTTCCCGTCAGTATCAAATCGATATTTACCAGGGCCATCACAACCGCCCGGTCCACCGCTCATTAACAGTTCGACCTCGGATCCTTCGGTTTTCCAGGTCCCATTAATTTTGGGCCAACGATCTCCCTCCATAGAAAACGTGCCTGCGGGATCGAAACGCGCCAGGAACACGCCGAACGTTAATGGATGGGAAGGTAGCGATGCCTTGCGATGCGTTTCGATGTACTTGCGCGCGAATGCGTTTAAGTGCGGAGCCTCACGCAGACCCACTTTCTCCGCTTCCTTCTCAGCGTCTTCGATCGTCCAGCCGTCGCGTAAGACACGTCTGATCATCCAGAACGCTCCGACGCGAATGGCGGCAGTGCAATGGATGAACGCAGGACGATTTTCCGGATCGTCGGTGATCTTCAGAAACTCCGTGGCCTGTTCATCTTTCGGATTGGCGAAGACGAAAGGAATGTTGAAGTAGCGCAAGCCGAGCTCTTTCGCCTTTGCTTCTTCTTCCGCTGCACGATGCTCGCTCGGTTGACGCAGATTGATGATCGCCTTGACGCCTTCGGCTTTCAGTTTTTCGAGATGCTCGAGCCGCGGCTGGCCTCCGGTGCAGAAGTCCTTATTGACGCGCAGGAAGTTTCTGATGGAGGTTACATCGTCCTGCGCCACTGCCGATGAAATTGCGAGTAGCAGAATCGAAGAGACAAGAAAAATGTTTTTCATTTCGTTGTGCTTTCTGTGCTTCTTTGTGGCATATAGTACGATAACAAATACCATCCACAGATTACACAGAAGAATCAGTGGAATCTGTGGATGGTTTTTAACTCCATTCGTTCGTTCCGATCAGCACTCTCACAATCACGGGCGAATTCGCCAGAAGCATCGTCAACCACGTGCGCCCGCGGTTGATGTCTTCCGCGAGATAGAACATGCGCGGCGGAAAGTAGATTAGCAACGCGATAAAGCATAAGAAGAAGAGACGTCCAAAAAATTCAAGCGCACCGGAGGGCCTGCCGAGGTCCACGAACGTCAGCATATTCCAGGCGACCTGAAAAAGAATCATGTTTAAGAAGATGCAAATGTCGCCCAGCGTCTCGCTTTCCGGATGCCGCAGGAAGTGGCTGCGCGGCGGCTTCTTGGGAGCAGAAAAGTATCGATAGATTAGAAAAGTCTGCACGATCGTAAAGATCAAACCTACAAAGACAAGCGGAATGAAGATCGCGCCATTGTTCAGCAATTTTCTGCCAAACAAGAACTGACCCAGGCCCGATAGAATTGCCGACACGAGAACCAGGTTCAGGCAGAAGTAGAAGATTGGATTGAACACACAGCCGGCGAGGTTTGACTCTGACTCGACGCTTTTTCCTTCTGCTTTGAGGCGGCGGTGAAAATGCCAGCGCTTCATTACAGCTCCGGCGGCAGGTAAGACCCACATGCCCAGGCAAGCAAGCGATAGCGCAAACTGCGCGAGCGGTTCACCTGCATCAGCGAAGCGGAAAAGCTCGACGACGTAACCCGTCAGCCGCTGCATCAGGAAAAGGTTCAGAATGAAGACAACGATATCGAGCAGCAGACCGCGATTGTGTTTGGCGAGAAGCTTGGAATGCATTGGGAACACAGATTACGCAGATTACACGAATTAATCTGTTGTAATCTGCGTAATCTGTGGTCTACCTCGTCAGTTGCCGGTATTTGATCCGGTGTGGTGTTTCGGCGGCCGGACCGAGTCGCTCTTTCTTGTCAGTTTCGTAATCGGAATAATTACCTTCGAACCAGACAACGTTGCTGTCACCTTCAAACGCCAGAATGTGAGTGGCAATGCGATCAAGAAACCAGCGATCGTGCGAGATTACAACCGCGCAGCCCGCGAAGTTCTCCAGCGCTTCTTCCAGTGCGCGCAACGTATTGACGTCGAGATCGTTTGTCGGCTCGTCCAGCAACAACACGTTCGCACCTTCCTTCAACATCTTCGCGAGATGAACTCGATTGCGCTCACCGCCCGACAACATGCCGACTTTCTTCTGCTGGTCTGATCCGGAAAAATTGAAGCGAGCCACGTAAGCGCGAGAGTTCACTTCGCGTGGTCCAAGCTTCAACATGTCTTCACCAGCGCTAATCTCTTCCCAAATCGACTTCTGCGGATCGAGCGTCCGGCTCTGGTCGACGTAGGCGAGCACCACCGTTTCGCCTTTTCGAATCGTGCCTGCGTCAGGCTGTTCCTGTTCCGTGATCATTCGGAAGAGCGTAGTCTTGCCCGCGCCGTTTGGGCCAATAACGCCGACGATGCCGCCGGGGGGCAGCGCGAACGTCATATCTTCGACGAGCAGCTTGTCGCCATATCCTTTTTTCACACTGTCAGCTTCGATAACAAGGTTGCCGAGTCGTGGTCCAGGCGGGATGTGAATCTCCAGATCTTCACGACGCTTCTCAGATTCCTGCCGCAGCAGATCTTCGTACGAATTGATCCTCGCCTTGCCCTTGGCGTGTCGCGCTTTCGGCGACATGCGAATCCATTCGAGCTCGCGTTGCAACGTTTTCTGTCGTTCAGTTTCCGATTTCTCTTCGCGTCGCAGGCGTTCTTGTTTCTGTCCGAGCCACGAGGTGTAGTTTCCTTTCCAGGGAATGCCCTGGCCGCGATCGAGTTCGAGAATCCAACCCGCGACGTTGTCGAGAAAATATCGATCGTGAGTAACGGCGATAATCGTTCCCGCGTAACTCTGCAAGTGATGCTCGAGCCATGCGACTGACTCGGCGTCAAGATGGTTGGTGGGTTCGTCGAGCAGCAGGATATCGGGCTTTTGCAGCAGCAAACGGCACAAGGCGACTCGCCGGCGTTCGCCGCCTGACAGAATCTTCACTGGCGTGTCAGGAGGTGGGCAGCGCAACGCATCCATCGCCATTTCGAGACGTGAATCGAGATCCCATGCGTCCTGCGCGTCGAGCTTCTCCTGCACTTCGCCCTGTCGTTCGAGCAGTGCCGACATCTCGTCGTCTGACATCTCTTCGCCGAACTTCGCGTTGATGTCTTCAAACTCTTTCAGCAGGTTAACAGTTTCCTGGACGGCCTCTTCGACAACTTCGCGGACTGTTCGAGAGTCGTCGATTAGTGGTTCCTGTTCGAGATAACCGACGGTGAAGCCTGGCGAGATCACAGTCTCGCCATTGAAGTCTTTGTCAACGCCCGCGAGTATGCGGAGCAACGAAGACTTGCCGGATCCGTTCAGTCCGATGACGCCAATCTTTGCGCCGTAGAAGTATGAAAGATAGATGTCTTTAAGGACCGGCTTCTTGTCGTAAAACTTACTGACGCCGACCATTGAATAAATAACTTTGTTTGGTTCAGTGCTCATAGCTGCGGAATTTCGAATTGCTGATTTAGGATTTGAAGTTCAGCCACAGATTACACAGCGGGCCTTACTGCTGCAACCGGCGAGCGATCCACGAAATTACACGAACTAACAC
>JBKPJS010000438.1:0-4808 GCA_046730815.1 Acidobacteriota bacterium | reverse complement strand
GCCCCCCCCGACACCAACACCGGATTATATTCGTCGGCAGCGTCAGATGTGTATAAGAGACAGGGCATAATCAACTCCGACTGGTTTGTCACGAACGGCGGCGATGGTTTTCGTTCGCAAGTCGATCCGGAAGATCCGAATACGGTTTACGCCTCGTTGCAGCACGGCGTGATCGTTCGTTTTGACAAACGCACCGGCGAACGTATCGGCATTCAACCGCAACCAGGTCGCGAGGACGATCCGCCTCGGTGGAACTGGGACACGCCGTTCATCATCAGTCCACATTCACACACGCGTCTCTATATCGCCTCGGACAGGCTCTATCGCAGCGACGATCGCGGCGATACGTGGACCACGATTAGCGGACAACTCTCGCGCGGGCTGGATCGCGACAAGCTGCCGGTAATGGGCAGAGTTTGGGGCATCGACGCGGTTGCCAAGAATGCTTCGACGGCGTTCTTCGGCAACGCTTCAGCGCTGGCGGAGTCGCAGAAAAAGGATGGCCTGATTTATGTCGGCACTGACGACGGCCTTCTGCAAATAACTGAAGACGGCGGCAAGAACTGGCGCAAGATCGAGAAGTTTCCCGGTGTTGCCGACATGTCTTACGTCAGCCGCATCATCACTTCGAACCACGACGCGAACACCGCCTACGTAGCTTTCGACAATCACCAGAACGCCGACTTCAAGCCGTATCTTTTGAAGACCACGGACGCGGGTCGCACGTGGGTTTCGCTCAGCGCTAACCTGCCAAAGAATGGACCTGTGTGGGCCATCGCGGAAGATTACGTCAATCCGAATCTGCTTTTCACCGGCACCGAGTTTGGCCTGTTCTTTTCCATCGATGGTGGGCAGAAATGGATTCAACTCAAAGGCGGGCTGCCCACGATCGCTGTTCGCGATCTCAACATTCAAAAGCGCGAAAACGATCTTGTCATCGGCACGTTTGGACGCGGTATTTACATTCTCGACGACTACACACCGCTGCGTTTGATCAAAGCGGAAACCGTGAAGCAGGAGTCGGCTGTGTTCCCAGTGAAGAACGCGTTGATGTACATCCAGTCGCAACCGCTTGGCGGGCGAGGCAAGAGCTTTCAAGGCGAGCGGTTCTACACCGCCGACAATCCGCCATTTGGCGCGACCATCATGTGGTTTTTGAAGGAGGCCCTCAAGACACGAAAAGAGAAGCGGCAGGAGAGGGAGAAAGAGGCTGAGAAGAAAGGCGTGCCTATCGGTTGGCCCACACAGGCCGAGCTGCGTGCGGAAGAAGAGGAAGAGGCGCCGGCGATCATAGTTACGATTACTGACGCTTCCGATAATGTCGTGCGGCGACTCACTGGTCCCATCACCGGTGGAATTCAGCGGCTGAGTTGGGATCTGCGTTACCCCGCGGCGAACCTCTCCGCCCCACCATCGCCTGATGCTGATTTTGATTTCGAACCGCCGTCTGGCCCACTGGTAATGCCGGGTACGTACAAAGCTTTGGTTGCGAAGCGAGTTGAGGGTGTTGTCACACCGCTTGGCCCAGCGCAGCAGTTCGAGGTGACTGTTGAAGGTCAGGAGAACATGTCCACTTCCGATCGATCTGCGCTGGTGGAGTTTCAGCAAAAGGCGGCGCGTCTACAACGCGCAGTGACCGGCGCCACTCAAGCTGCGAACGCCCTCAAGCCCCGTCTGGCTGCAATCAAGCGAGCAATTAACGAGACACCGTCATTGCCGCAGCGATTGATGGACGAAGCAACAGCGTTGGATAAGAGAACGAATGAGATCCAGCGCTCTTTAAGTGGTGATGTGGCAGCCCGGCAGCGCAACATGAATATACCGCCGTCAATCAACGACCGCGTTGGTTACGTTGTTGGCGCGCAGCGTATGTCCACTTCGCGTCCGACTCAAACTCAGCAAAATCAGTACGCGGCGGCAGCGCAGGACTTTGAAGCCGTGTTGACGCAGTTGCGACAGTTGATCGAAGTCGATCTGGCGCGACTGGAGAAACAGTTGGAAGCAGCGGGCGCGCCATGGACACCGGGAAGAATTCCGGAGTGGAAGAATCAATGAGTAATTAGCACGGTGACACGGATAAAGGCGGATCATCCGTCTACGTCCGTGTCATCCGCGGTTAAAAAGGAGATTGGAATGAGACGCTTTGGTCTCTTGCTGTTGCTGTTGTTTTGCTGTGTAACGATCCACGCCCAGACGATCACCGAGAAGGTTGCGGGCATGGAGAAGTTTCCCGGTTATTTCACGTTTTACTGGGATGCGAAGGCGGGAAAGATCTGGCTCGAGATTGACAAGTGGAACACTGAGTTTCTCTACGTCGAGTCGTTGCCGGCAGGAATCGGATCGAACGACATCGGTCTCGATCGTGGACAACTCGGCAACAGTGCGATTGTTCGTTTCGATCGCACTGGACCACGCGTGTTGCTGGTGGCGCCGAATTACAATTTTCGCGCGACGACCAACAACCCCGACGAGCGTGTGGCTGTGAGAGACGCTTTCGCAGAATCGACATTGTGGGGATTCGACGTCGGCGCCGAAGAAGGCAGTCGCGTTTTAGTTGATGCGACAAACTTCTATCTGCGCGACGTTCATCAAGTCACCAACACACTGCAAAGAGGACAGCAGGGCACATATAAACTGGATCCAACTCGCAGCGCGTTCTATCTCCCAAACACCAAAAATTTTCCGCAGAATACAGAGGTCGAAACCACGCTGACGTTCACCGGCGAACCCACCGGCCCATTCGTCAGACAAGTTGTGCCAGTGCCCGAAGCGATCACCGTTCGTGAACGACACTCGTTCGTGCAACTGCCGCCGCCCGGGTTCAAGCCGCGCCGCTTCGATCCGCGCGCCAGTTACCATGGTATCGACTACATGGATTTTGCGACCCCGATCGAGGAGCCGATAACCAAGCGCTTCATCGCGCGCCATCGTTTGCAAAAGAAAGATCCAAGCGCGCGCGTCAGCGAGGCAGTGGAGCCCATTGTCTATTACGTGGATCGCGGCGCGCCCGAGCCTGTGCGTTCTGCGTTGCTCGAAGGCGCGCGCTGGTGGAACCAGGCCTTCGAAGCCATCGGATACAAAGACGCATTTCGCGTCGAGATCATGCCTGCCGATGTCGATTCTATGGACGTACGTTATAACGTGATCCAGTGGGTACATCGATCCACGCGCGGCTGGTCCTACGGCAATTCGCTCGTGGATCCACGCACAGGCGAGATAATCCAGGGCCGAGTTTCGCTTGGCTCACTGCGCGATCGCCAGGACTTTCTGATCGCGGAAGGACTGTTGGCGCCTTACGACAAAACATCCACTGCTTCACCAAAGCTTTTGGAGATGGTACTGGCGCGCCTGCGCCAGCTCGCCGCGCACGAGGTGGGCCACACTTTAGGACTAAACCACAACTACGCTGCAAGCCCCGTTGGCCGCGCGTCGGTGATGGACTATCCCGCGCCGCGCGCGAAGCTCGGCGCCGATGGCGTTCCTGATTTGTCTGACGCTTACGCGAAAGGCATCGGCGAGTGGGACAAGGTGGCGATCGCATACGGTTATCAGGATTTCCCGCCGGGCACAGACGAAACACAAGCACTCGATCGCACGTTGAGCGAAGCCTTTGCGCGCGGCCTGATGTACTTGACCGATCAGGATGCGCGACCGGCGAGCAGTTCGAGTTCGGTGGCCCACCTCTGGGACAACGGCGCAAATGTTATTGACGAGTTGTCGAACGTCATGAAGGTCCGTGCCGTCGCGTTGCGGCGTTTCGGCGAAAACAACATTCGTGAAGGCGCGCCGATGGCGACGATCGAAGATGTGCTGGTGCCGATTTACATGTACCACCGTTACCAGGTGGAAGCGGCTGCGAAGGTGATTGGAGGCCAGGACTACACGTTCAGTTTGAAAGGAAAGGGCGATCGCAATCCGCAGATCGTGGTGCCTGAGGAACAGCGGCGAGCGCTCGCGATTGTGCTCGACACGCTTAAGCCTGAGGCGCTTGCCGTGCCGGAGTCGTTGTTGCGTTTGATTCCGCCGCGTCCCTCCGGTTACCCACGCACACGTGAGGATTTTCGCATTCGCACGCAACCGGTTTTTGACGCGTTAGCGCCCGCGGAAGCAGTTGCGGATCACGTCAGTGGATTTTTGTTGAATCAGGAGCGAGCGGCGCGCCTGGTCCAATTTCATGCTCGCGACCAACGGAATCCAGGTCTCGCGGAAGTCATTGACAAAATACTTGCGGCGACGTGGAAAGCACCGGTGGCACCCGGTTATGTCGGCGAGATTCAGCACACCGTCGACATGGTGATACTGTCAGATCTCATGTCGCTGGCGTCCGGTGACCGCGCGTCGAACCAGGCGCGTGCGATTGCGTCGTGGAAGTTGGAGCAGTTGAAAACATGGCTGACGTCGCAGAGCCGCTTAGCGGTTGATGATGAGCGGCGCGCCTTTCTGTTCTACTCGCTCGAACAGATCAAACGTTTTCAAGACGATCCAAAGAAGATGAATCTCACGCCGCCACAAACTCCACCCGACGGCCAGCCGATCGGAATGGATTGGTGGTCAAGCGCCGACGACGATTGCAGCTACAGGTGGACACAAATATTGACGGATCGAAACTGATTTTAAATCTGATCCGTAGTAATCCGTGCCTCTTTTCCGTGTTATCCGGGGTTGCTGTACCATTAGGGACTCATGCCGGGACTCGAACAATACGTCGGAGAAGTGCTCGACGAGAAGTACCGCCTGGAACACTTGCTGGGACAGGGCGGTATGGGCGCCGTCTATCTCGCGACACACCTCGGCACAGAACGTTACGT
>JBKPJS010000437.1:0-11922 GCA_046730815.1 Acidobacteriota bacterium | reverse complement strand
GCGCATTAAGGGCTTTCTCGAGATGGGTTTTTACACGGTGCGTGAGATCGGCGTCACGTGGGACTTTCCTGCACTGGCGCTTTTCTGGCTCCATGTCGGACACGCGGCCTGTCTTGCAGCAATGAGTGACGGAGCTCATCGGTCTTGCCCGAACGTCTACACGCGTCCCCTAAACTACTGTAGAGAATTGGAAGAACTCTATGGCATGGAACTGGTCCACCCTTTCATCGAAGCACTGCATCTCGACGTCGACCCAAATAGTTTAATTCCAGCACTCAGACGCATTCACGCCACTGTGGCGCAACGTTTTCCGGAACCAGACTGGCCTGCAAACATGCGGCATGCGACTCGGTACGAATATCGTTACTTCGCCTGCCAGGAAGAATTGAATTGGCGCATCAGCGTAGCTGAAGAGATGGCGAGGCGTGGGCATTGCCCGGGGGCCGTTTTCTACCTCCGGTTCTGGGCGTATTCGCTGGCGCGCTTGCCTATGGTTTATCACCGGGCGCAGGAAGGCGTTGACGTTTCTTTCATGCGTCCAGAACGTGCAGTGTTGGCCGAGTTAAAGCGGCACTGCCCGGAGATACTCGATAATCTACGTGACATTCTTGGTCCACCGCAACTCTCGGTCGCCGACGTGAGTTTAAGCCTCGACATGCTCTACGAGAACCGTGAACGAACACTGACATTCCTACAATCCTGCGGCGTTCAATTGCCCGATCTTCGCAAATGGCAGCCCGCCGTCCGTCATGCAACCCCGTCGTCGCAAAAATTTGCAACCTTTCCCTCTCACAAAGGAGAAAAATAATGGGTACCATACTAAACGCTTGCAAAGACTGCGCTGCAAAAATCAACGCGGTCTTCGACCCGGTGACTGGGACCAGAGATCCCGAAATTATCGCCGGCGATGTTCACACCACCGAACAGTGTTTCGTGCGGGATGAGATTCGTTTTCTGAATACAGGCCGTCTGATCTTCGACCCGGTGAGCAGTACCGAAACGCAGGGGGAATACTTCCGGGAGTATTATGTGATCTGCCGCAAACTTATTGTGGTCGGCGGGCACAAGCCCGGTTCGTTTGACCCTTGCGGGCCTGACGACCCCGGCAACGAGTACAAGAATAACAATGTCATCACATGGCTCGATCGCCTGCACTCCGCCCCCGCCGGGCCGAACCACGGCAGCTCAGCCGCAGACGGGCAATCGTTCGGAGCCTGGCAAGGTCCGGGCGACGATGGCAAGGATGGCGGCAACGGAACGGTCGGCGCGCCGGGCAACAAGGGCGCCGATGGGAAGAACGCGCCCAATGCCTTCCACCTTGTAGTGTTGGAGGTAGAGATGGGGTTTGGCGACGTCCTGACAATTGACTGGGACGGGCAGACCGGCGGCGATGGCGGGAAAGGGCAAACCGGGGGTAACGGTGGCAAGGGCATGAAAGGGCGTGTCGGAGAATCCGATACCTCGTGGCCGGGCACCGGCTGCGACCGGCAGCCGGGTAACGGCGGCAACGGCGGAAACGGCGGCGACGGCGGCAAGGGCGGTGACGGTGGTAGCGGCGGCAGTGCGGGAAGCATTAATGTCATCAGCACACAGGCCAACCTAACGTCCGGGCCGCTTATCAGTGGTAACGTGGTTTACGTTTACGACGGAGCCACAGGCGGGAACGGAGGGAAAACGGGTACCGGGGGTAAGCACGGATTACCTGGTAAACCGGGCCAGCCGACCAGCGAGTGTGATGAAGCCTCGGAAGGAAATCCGGGCGTGGACGGCGAGCCCGCGCCATTTTCCGGGGCAGACCCCAACCCGGGAAGTCCCGGTGCGCCCGGCCTGAGCGGCACCCTCAACCTTCAGAAATTGCCGGTTAGTGGCACATGCGCCGACCTTCTTCCTTTCGCGCCGAAGTTGGACCCATCCGGCGTGCAACCGTCCCACTTATGCCGCGGCTTTTCAACTCCTGCCACGGTAGAGGCCACAGTTACAGGCGAGCACCTCGGACAGGTTTCGTCGTTAAATACGAGCCTCGCTAATATAACTATAACCAAGAAGAGCTCCAGCACCGACACACAACTCGATCTCAAGTTTGACCTTGCCGGAAACTCTGGCCTCGGTAGCGGCAGTCTCATTCTCCACCGCGACTTCGGTCCCGATCAAACACAGGCAAACGCCATCACGGTCGAGAGATTCGAGGTGCTGACTATTACACCCAACACGGGGGCGAAGGGCTCGTCGGTTGAGGTCACAATCACGGGCAAGTGTTTCGACCCAGGCGCGCTGCTTCACGATGTCATAGTTAACGGGGGGGGCGTGACAGCGCAGAACATGCTGGTAGTCGATGAAAACACGGTAACGTGCACCCTGGAAATCGGGCCGCTGGCGCCTTCCACGGCACGCGACGTGACAGTAAAGACAGGTTTGAGCCAGCATACGCTCGTCAACTCATTTACCGTCACCTGAGAGCGGCTAGGATTCGAGTTGAGGCAAACCTCTGATCGCGGGGTTGAATTCATAGTTCGCCGAGGAGATCGGAAGCTTTGACCACTTTGGTTGCTCACATCACAGAAGCCACGATGCGCGCACAGAATTATCTTCGTGCGCACGCTGAACGGCAGTTCGACGAGACCTGCCACGTGATGACTTTCCCTCGCGCCGCAGGTTTCACCGGCAAGGAGAAACAATCGTCCGACCTATTCGTGCGTGCAGTGCTCGCGTGTGTATTGTTGGATGTGGCGGAACTCATGACGGAGGATGCGCATCTGACGGCAACCTTGCACGACGTAGTCCGTCGCGAAGCGGACTACGTCGCCCGTTCAAAGCTGAAGGACCGTGAGGGCGGCTGGAGCTATTTCCCAGACCTGCCCGAATTGCCGCCCGATGTGGACAGCCTATCGGCGGCACTTCACCTTTTTGCGCGTGCTGCAAGCTCCTACACCACTCTCTGTGACAAACCAATTGCGCTGACCCTGGATGGAGCCTACCCCGACGGCTCCATTGAAACCTGGATCATTTCTCCAACAGATCCACCGGCTCATCGCAAGACGATGATGCGCGGCGTGAGGGAATACTGGGGTGCGGGCGCGGATGTCGACGTCTGTGCGAGCTTCTATCACGCATTACTGAAATATGATCGAATCAAGCATGCCGAGGTAGTTGCTACAGGAGCCCAGTACGTCCTATCGCAGCAATGTGCCGACGGAAGCTGGAATTCGAGTTGGTACTGGCCCCAGCCTTACGGCATCGGCTTATGCGTGCACTTGCTGCGTGAAGTTGGTATTGAGCAGATGGCCGTTACCAGCGCTTTGGCTTTTTTGGCGGCTTCACAGAGAAGGGACGGCGGGTGGGGAGTGGGCCAAACAGTTCCACTCGACACTGCGCTTGCTCTTTGGGTTTTTGCTCTGGCGGGTGTCAATGATCCGGGGAAAGAGATTCGCTGCGGGATAGACATATTGCTTGATTATCAGACCGAGGATGGATCATGGGACGCCTCACCCTGGATTAAGATGCCAATCGGGCGTGCGAGCGGGACCGTACAGCGCCTTGCGACTTATCAGAGTGCGGTCCTCACGACGGCTTTTTGTCTTCGGTCATTACTCTTAACGCGTTCGTGGCGCCGTAACTAATCAACGAATCAACGTC
This sequence comes from Acidobacteriota bacterium, assembly GCA_046730815.1. Lineage (GTDB taxonomy): Bacteria > Acidobacteriota > Blastocatellia > Pyrinomonadales > Pyrinomonadaceae > PSRF01. Next base: position 8,289 of record JBKPJS010000437.1, on the reverse strand, counting down.
CGGCGAACAGGTCGGATTACAAGCGGTTGGTTTTCAGAATACTGTCGCTGATTTCAATTGAGGTAAGGCGATGAAAGTGGTGTCAACCAGTGCTGAGTTATGGAACCAGGAATTTCGCGAGCGCATTGAAAACCGGCTTGTGAGGGCGATTCAAAGCGCCCAGTCAAGCCATTGCCCTCCGAAGTTAAAAGAGGCACTCAATTACGCGACGTTTCCCGGCGGCAGCCGAATTCGATCATCTCTCTGTTTGGCTGTGGCCAAGGCAAGTGGAGACAAGAATCCGCTCATCGCAGATGCAGTTGCGGCTGCCATCGAGCTGCTCCACTGCGCGTCACTGGTTCATGATGATCTGGCTTGCTTCGACGATGCAACTCTGCGCCGGGGTAGAGTTGCTCTGCATCGTGCATTTGGTGAGCCGCTCGCCGTGCTCACAGGAGACGGTCTGGTTGTTCTCGCTTTTGAGCAGCTTGCGGAAGCAGCGCAAAAGTCGTCCGGGCCTCTCGCTGAAATTCTTCTTCGTTTATCAAGGTGCGTGGGCAGCGCGGAAGGAATGGTGGCGGGGCAGGCATGGGAATTGGAACCGGAGGTAGATTTGCGGCGATATCACATGTGCAAAACGGGCTCCATTTTTGAGGCGGCTACAGTTTGTGGCGCAGTAGCTGCGGGAACCGAAGGACAACCTTGGGCTGCTCTGGGTAGGAACCTGGGTCAGGCTTATCAGGCAGCCGATGACGTGGCCGATATCGCGACTAGTCCTGCGTGGCTTGGAAAGTCCACCGGCCGCGATTTTGCTTTGGGCAGGCCTAGTGTGGTTCTAATGATGGGACTGGACCAGGCCCCGCCTTTGGTGGCTCGGCTTCTTTCAAGAGCGCTGAGCTCAATTCCTTCCTGTAAGACCGAGGGTGTGTTTCGTGTGTGGCTTCAGACCAGGATTATTCAGATGATCCAACAAAGGATAATTCACTCGCAGGAGCCTGCCGCAAGTTCCTGGCATCCGTCTTGAATCTGCCCTCTTTTTTCAACTCGTTCAAATGTATAAAAGATCGTTGCTCGGGATGCAGATCCATCGGGCTTAGCACGACCTCACTGCCGCGCGATTGAGCGCGTGCGTATAGATCATCCTCGTGCTTTATTAAGCTTGACACCCCTTTGGCGGCCGTGATACGTGAGTGGCACTTTGGTCCGTTACTCAGTCATTCTGCTCCTGCTAATAACTGCCACTGCCCTGAGTGTTGCAGAAAATGCTCGTGAGGGGTTTTCGCGCGCTAACGCCAGCAGGCTTAAACCTCTTGAGGCTCGACTGCTCCAGACGATTCGTCCCGAAAACTGCCGGAGCGAACACCGCATCTTCACCGAGAAGCCGCACATGGCAGGCTCGATTCGCAACTACGAACTGGCGCAGCATGTTGCGAAGAAATGGAAAGACTACGGACTGGAGGACGTGGAACTCATCGAGCATCCTGTTTACCTCCCGTGGCCCATTCGCTATGAAGCAACACTCGTCGGCTCGAACGAAAAGCTCTCTCTAAAGGAAGAGCCAATTCCGCAGGACAAGGACTCTTATAACAAAGACGTGGGCATACCTTACTGTGCCTACTCCGCGGATGTTGATGTGACCGCGCCGGTGGTCTATGTCAACAGTGGTAATCCCGAAGACTACGACTTGCTTGCACAGCGAGGAGTTGACGTGCGAGGCAAAATCGCCCTCGCGCGCTACTCGGTGCCTTACAGCTACCGTGGGTTCAAGGCTCTTACAGCCCAGCGACGAGGAGTAGCTGCGTTACTCCTCTACTCCGATCCTGCTGATGATGGATACAAGAAGGGTGCCGTATATCCATCGGGCCCGTGGGGTCCGGAAAGTCATCTGCAAAGGGGCGGGATTGTCTACGACTTCAATTTGCCCGGAGATCCGCGTACCCCGGGCTGGGCTTCAGTTCCCGGAGGTCGTTTTCTTCCGGCCGAGTCCGCCGTGTCGATGCCCACAGTTGCTGCGGCGCCGATGTCATACAAAGATGCTCGACGTATTTTGGAAAAAATGACCGGGCCTGCAGTTCCGACTGAATGGCAGGGAGGACTGCCCTTCACTTATCATCTTGGTCCAACATCCGATAAGCTTCATCTGGTTATCCAGAATGACAAAAAGGTGCGTTCAATCTGGAACGTCGTGGGTCGCTTACGCGGCGCTGAACGACCGGATGAATGGGTGATTCTTGGAAACCATCGCGATGCGTGGGTCTTCGGAGGTGTTGATCCGAGCAGCGGCAGCGCAACTCTGATGGAAACGGCGCGGGCATTTGGAGAGCTCAAGCGAAGTGGCTGGAAGCCGCGACGCACCCTCGTTTTTGCGTCGTGGGATGCGGAAGAATTTACGCTGACCGGAAGTACTGAATGGGGTGAGTTGGAGGCCGAACGACTCCAGGCAGGAGCGCTTGCCTATCTGAACGTTGACAGTTCGTCTTCAGGTAGTTCGTTCACCGCCGCCGCAGTACCCGCGCTCGCTAACTTCCTGCGTGAGGTCGCACGCGATGTTCCTGATCCAAGCGGTGGATCTATTTATGACGCGTGGTTGCGTCAAACCAAAGATGCCAAACAGCCCGTGGTAACAACACGACTTGGATCTGGTTCGGATTACACGGTCTTTCTTAACTTCCTGGGCGTGCCGGTTGCGGATCTCACATTTGATGGACCATACGGTGTCTATCACTCCATCTATGACAGCTTCAACTGGGTCGATCGCATTGGTGATCGTGGCTATCACTATCACGCAGCTATGGGAAAATACTGGGCGGTCGCCGCCCTGCGACTCTCCGAATGCGATTATGTGCCGTTGGACTACGCCGCTTATGCGGAGGAGGTGCAACGCTATCTTGATGAAACTGAACAAGCGGCGCGCCGCCTAAGAGTTAATGTTGATTTCGGAGAGGTTCGTGACGCTGCTAGAGTTTGGGAGAAAAACGGTCGCACGGCGCTCGAAGTCGCGCGCAAAGCTGTCGAAGCCGGTGACATGGGTCGCGTTGAGCGCGTACACCGAGGATTGATGAAGGTTGAGCGCGCACTTCTGGATCCGGAAGGTCTCGCCGGTCGACCATGGTTCAAGCATTTGATCTACGCGCCTCGACCCACCTATAAACCACTCGTTCTTCCTGCGCTCACAGAGGCAATCGAGGCCCGTGACCAGTCGCGCGCGAAACTAGAAGTTGAGCGTCTCACTCGCGCTCTCAAGCGCGCGGCGTCGGTAATTGAACCAGGTATTTAGTTCAACTCTACTATCACCTCGTAAAGAAACTGTAGAGCGAAACCCAGATTTTCTACTGAGACACGTTCATCGTCGCCATGGGCGCGGTCCAGTTCTCCGTCATCTAATTTGAAAGGCTCAAAGCCGTAAGCGGTGATGCCGATGCTACGAAACTTGGCACTATCAGTTGAGCTTGTAAGCATTGTCGGGATCACCGGCACCCCGGGATTATGTCGTGCTGCAACTTTGCGGATAGCATGCATCAAGGCGGTATCGGCGCTGGATCCCGTAGGCGTTGAGGCTTCAAGGGTCTCGATTTCCAACTCCGGATCGTTGAGTACGCGGCGCAACGATGCGATGAAACCTGCGGGTGTTTCGCCAGGCAAAAGGCGAGCATCAATTTGGGCCCAAGCCTCTCCGGGAATGACGTTGACTTTATCGCTACCCTGCAAACCAGTGATTGAAAAAGTATTTCTGACCTCGGCGTTTAGGGTGCTGTCAGTCAGAAGTTTCTTACGCAACGAAGGATTTTTAAAGGCTCTCTCGAGGTCGGAGTACGCATTTCTTAGAACGGGGTCAGTTTGTTGATGAGCTCTCATCCGGTAGCTTTCTGCGACCGCAGGCGAAACTTGAATCGGAGTCTCCCATCTTCGCAGCCGCTCAAGCGCTCTGAGCAGACGATCAACGGAGGAATTTGCCAACGGGATTGAGCCATGCCCAGCCGGGCCTTTCGCAATGATTCGGAGCCAAAGCGCTGCCTTTTCCATCACATCGACGCCGTATTGCTGTACTTTGCCATTCTTTACATAAACCACATCGCCTTCGTTGAGGAGAAACTCGGCGCCGCGAATCAGCTCCGGATACCTTTCTATGATCGAACTCGCACCTGTGCCACCTGCCTCTTCATCAGCAACAGCCAGCAGGATCAGATCGCGTTTCAGCGTAACATTGAGCCGCTTTAATAGACGCATCAGCGTCACATGAACCGTAGCAGTGCCCTTCATGTCAGTCGCCCCGCGCCCGTAGATGAAACCGTCTCGTAGTTCGCCACTGAAAGGAGGTACGGTCCAACGTTGTGGTTCGGCCATCACCACGTCGGTGTGACTGAGTAGGATCAGCGGACGGCGACTGCCATCTCCCTTGATGCGAGCGTAAAGATTCGCGCGCCCGGGCGCTACGTCGAGTACTCGAGTCTCAATCCCATCAGACTCAAGAAGCTTTTGCAGGTGCAAGGCTGCAGTACGCTCGTTACCCGGCGGGTTGGTAGTGTCGATTCTGATGAGCTCCTGCAGCAACTGAACTGCCTCGGCGCGGACTTTGGTCCAATCGATATCGGCGGCGGAACAGGTGGGCACAACGAGAAGCAGGAATACAATTAGAAACGAAAGCCGAACGCACATGGGACCTCGCAGGGCAAAGTAGATTAAACTGACGCGGCTTGTACCACATTTATCCACAGATTACACAGATTACTTTATATAATCTGTGCAATGAAATGTCGTTGAGGTTTACTAATCAGTGTTGACACAAACCAAACTAATGGCGATGGACGAAGCCGTACGCCGGTTTGTGCATGATGGCGATGTGATTGTAATTGAGGGTTTCACACATCTCATCTGTTTTGCTGCCGCGCACGAAATCATCCGTCAACGACGACGCGATCTAACCGTATGCCGCCTCACGCCCGACCTCATTTATGATCAATTAATCGGAGCCGGTTGCGTACGGCGACTGGTATTTAGTTGGGCGGGAAATCCAGGCGCCGGTCCGCTTTATGCGCTCCGCAGAGCTGTCGAGCAGGGTATTCCTAATTCAATCGAACTCGAAGAATACTCGCACTTTGGCATGGTTGCCCGTTTGACTGCCGGCGCGGCGAGACTGCCTTTCTATCCGCTGCGAAACTACATGGGCAGCGATCTTCCTCGCGTCAATCCCTTGATTAAGAGAATCGCTTGTCCGTTTACGGGAGAAGAACTGGCCGCAGTGCCGGCATTGAATCCTGACACAGCGATCATTCATGCTCAACGCGCCGACGAGAATGGTAACGCGCAAATTTGGGGACTAATCGGAGTGCAGAAAGAGGCTGCATTCGCTTCACGGAACACTATCGTGGTAGCTGAAGAGATTGTTTCGGAGAGTGTCATTCGCTCCGATCCAAACCGAACGTTGATTCCGGGATTGATCGTTAGCGCCGTGGTCCATGAACCTTTTGGCTGCCACCCTTCCTACGCGCAAGGCTTTTATGATCGCGACAACGACTTCTATGTTCGGTGGCGCGAGATTTCGCAAAATGAAACGTTGTTCAATAGATACCTGGAAGAGTGGGTATACGGTGTGCGCGATCGCGGCGAGTATGTCAGGCGCATGGGCACTGACGTAGATCGCTTGAAAGCCCAACCGCATTACTGTGAACCAGTCAACTATGGCTATTGATGGACAACATTTCAGCCCGACGGAGTTGATGGTCTGCGAGGCAGCACGTCAGCTCAGGGACGGCGACGTAGTTTTTGTTGGGATTGGACTACCCAACCTTGCGTGTAACCTGGCTCGCCGCTTGCACGCGCCGCAACTCGTTCTCATCTACGAATCAGGCGCGGTTGGGGCCGACCCAAAACGTTTGCCAATTTCAATCGGGGATCCGGCGCTCGTTACCAACTCGCTTGGTGTCTTTTCGATGTTTGATGTGTTCAGCTTCTACCTGCAACGCGGACTCATCGATGTGGGATTTCTGCAAGGCGTTCAGATCGACCGCTTCGGTAATCTCAACACGACTGTCATAGGAGACTATCAGCACCCGAAAGTTCGCTTGCCGGGAAGTGGGGGTGCGTGTGAGATTGCGATTCTGGCAAAGCGAGTATTCGTTATCGCGCCGCAAAGCAAACGCTCTTTCCCCGAACGCGTGGACTTCATTACGTCTCCCGGATTTGTCGATGGACTTGATGGCCGGCGCAAGCTGGGCCTGCCGGGAGGTGGTCCAGTAATGGTCATTACGAATCTGGGATGCTATGGATTTTCTGACGGTGAGATGGTGCTCACTTCACTGCACCCAGGACGCAGCGTTGAACAAGTAAGAGAAAACACCGGTTGGGACGTCCGCATTTCAGCGCAACTGACAACGACCGAAGCGCCTAATGATGAAGAGTTGCGACTCATTCGCGAGGACTTAGACCCTTCGCACTTGTTTATCTAGTGGCCTATTCCCGCTGGTTCAGCTTTCCTGGCGCGAAACGCGTTTCCGTCACCAAAGAATCATTCCCAACACAAACCGTAGAGTGCCCGCGCCAATGATGACCCAGAAAGCGTTCGGCCGAAAGCACCACACCCGCAGCAATGGCCAACACGAGTCCAATAACAGTGTGAATACCTGCCCGGCCAATACTTATCGCTGCGGCGACAAGTAGCCCGACTACGGCTGGCGTCACACCTCGCAAAAACGACTGGACGATTTCGTTGTCACGAAAACGCCGCAGGCTCGAGCCGGCTGCGACGGTCATCAGGAACGAAGGTAAAAAGATACTGATAGTGGCAACTAATGCTCCAAACGTACACTGCCGCATTTAATCCGTGGAAAAGGCGATCCGTATTAGGCAAATAGCGAAGGTGGTGATAGAGGATCGCCAAAACAATCATCAGCAAAGTCGACGGCAGAATGAAGGCGGTGATCGCCACACCAGCTCCGCGCCAGCCTCTGAGTTTTAGGCCAACGTAAGTTGCAACATTGCCAGCCGCCGTCCCGGGTAAACTTTGGGCCAGTGCAAAACCTTCGGAAAACTCAAACTCATTAAGCCAGTGGCGCTTTTGTACTGTGAGAGTCCTGATCTGAGCAATAACAGCCAGTCCTCCGCCAAATCCAACCAAGCCTATTTTAAGAAAAGATAAGAAGAGTCCGCCGAGGGTGGCGGTGCGTGAGATGCGCTTTATCTCTTTGTGGCCATAACGAACGCGTACACGCATCTTGCGCGCACGTTGCCGAATCCTGTCTACCCTTTTCTCCGACTGCGATGGCACTTTCTTCACGCAGTCTATCACACGGGTTTAAGCAACTTAGAACAGCAGAAGGAAAGTGCGATTAGAGGATCACCGGAATTACTCAGCGCCGGTAGGCACCCCCATGCATTAAGCAGCGGTGGTTTGTGACATCGCAACGTGGCCGTTGGGCACTTGCCCGTTCACATCTCTTTCCGGAATTGGCTCGTGCGGAGTTTGTGTGGAGCGGTAACCAAAATACTGCGGTACATGAGTTTCAACACGCCGGAACTTTCCAACTCTTTCAGAGCCTGCGAGGTCTTCTGCCGGGATGCTCCGATCAGATTTGCCAGATCCTGCTGTGTGATTCTTATCCTGACAGCTTGATCAGCTATCCCTGGCTCGACAGATATCAGATCAATCAAAGCTTCCTTAACCCTGGTGGAAACATCGTTGCAAGCGACATTCAGCAATTGTGCTTCAGCTTTCTTTAATCGTAACCCGACAGACTTTAGCAACTGCAACGAGAACTCTGGATGTGCGGTTAACAGAGATTCGAAATCCTTTCGGCGTATTTCACATAGCAGCGAAGGCTCGAGAACCTGAGCCGAAGACGTGCGCGGAATACCGAGGAGTGCACTTGTATGGCCGAACATCTGGCCTGGGCCAATTATTTCATGCAACACTTCGTGACCATCTTCAGTTACGGCCGTGATCTTCATCCGACCCTCTTGCAGGAGGTAGATACGGTCGGCAGGGTCGCCAAGCACGAAGATCCACTCGCCACGCCCGCGTTTTATTGTTCGCATCATCGTCTTGAACTGATGTGTTGCCTGCTGGCTGATTCCGCTAAGCAGTTCGGGTCGGGCTGCAGGCTGAAGCCTGGGACCATAAGCGGTTTCTGTTTGTTGGAGCATACTGCTTCTTCCTCAAGTCTGGACTTGACTTATTCAGAAATGACACTGTCGCAAGCTTCGGGTACTCCCTAATCTTTCGACAATCACGCGGAAATGCGTAAACAGATCCAGACCTGTCTCTTATACACATCTCCGAGCCCACGAGACATTGGCTTCTATCTCGTATGCCGT
>JBKPJS010000436.1:0-1314 GCA_046730815.1 Acidobacteriota bacterium | reverse complement strand
GCCTCATATTTTCGTGCCGTGCCAGATGATCTCACTTTGCGAGGTACTCTCAACGCCGCGACGCGAGATCCAGCTCCATGTAAAGCGCCCCGTCGATCGGGTTGTGATAATAGGGCGCGATTTCTCGGAAGCCCGCGCTTTGATACAGCTTAATTGCGCGGTCCATCTTATCGGGCAAAGTGTCGAGTCGCATCCGCTCGTAACCAATCGAGCGGGCTTCGTCAATGATTGACTGAAGCAGTCTTTGGCCTAATCGTTTTCCCTGAAATTGCGGCCGCACGAAGAGCCGCTTCATTTCGCAAACTCCTTCGCTCAATTTTCTTAACGCGACACATCCTGCAAATTGATCGCTGTCACAAGCCAACAATAATCGGCCATCAGGAGGCGCGTAGGCGCCGGGCAGGTCGGCAAGCTCCTTCTCGAAGTTCTGAAAACAAAACCCAACGTCGAGCCACTGCTCGTACTCGCGGAATAAAGCCCGCGCCTGGTTAATCTCTAGCTCCGTATTAACTTGGACAATCTTCATTTGCACGTTTGTTGGTCACGACCGAGCGGAGCCAAGGAACCGCCCGTCGGCGGCGGCACTATGGTCGCCGCGCAAATCGCGAATCAAGTTCTCTTCGACTTTGACGCTGCTAAAGAAGATTAAAATAGAGTGAAATCGAGTTGTTTGAAAACGTCCAATTTTAGCAAATCCAAGTAGTCCACCTCATCGGTTAGGGTCGAAGAGGTGTTGAAGCAGAAGCTTACCGTCCCCGAAGTTTACGTGCGCGGAATCGGCGAACCTTTTCCAGATTGCCGCAATCCCGCATGTGGCACCACTGGCGACTTCTGTTCTTGCTTGTATCTTCAAATAGCCAGCCACATTCATCGCCGCCACATTCACGCAATCGGGATAAATCGCCGCCAGTTAGATACTCAGCGCCGGAGTGAGCTATTGACCATAACATTCGATCGAGTGCAGTTGGGGAGCCACCCCAGTTCCAGTTAAATCGCTCGCCTGAACGAGTCAGCTTTTCATTGGTTCGCGCTCGCTGAAGTTCGTCATTCACTGTGTCAAGATCAATGGTCTGAGGCTGTCGTCGCATTAACACTGCCTTAAAAATGCGATAGAGCGCTTGTCGCAATGCTATTGCGCGCTCAAACACTTTCCGTGCTTCGCTGGTTTTGCGCCTGCCTTCCGCAATTAGACGTCGACTCTCGCGGATTGTAAGAATGCCGGCATGCTCGCTCCACTCGACCAGGTCAACGTAGTTTCCGAGTTTATCGCCGAGCACGTTATTTTTTGATGAGTTGTCTCGCGGCGAATAATTT
>JBKPJS010000435.1:0-6377 GCA_046730815.1 Acidobacteriota bacterium | reverse complement strand
CTCCGTGGCCACCCGTCGGTTGAACTCAAGAACTGGGTGGAACTGCCCGTGGCCACTCAAGAACGGGTGGCCACGGAGGGCCACCCCTACAAAGATGCTTGTATCAAACCGCGAAGAGTTGATAAGGAAAGTCGGTGAGGCCCGAGAGAGCGGCGCGCAAATTGTTCTCGCCAACGGCTGCTTCGACGTGCTTCACGTCGGACACGTCCGTTATCTCGAGGGAGCCAGGAAACTGGGTGACGTACTGATTGTTGGCATCAATTCCGACGAGCAGGTTGCTCTTCAAAAAGGAGCCGGCAGGCCCGTGCTACCGGCAAGCCAGCGCGCGGAGATCCTCGCGTCAATCGAGTCAGTAACCTACGTCACAATTTTCGACGAGCCCACGGTCGAACAACTATTGCTGGCCCTCAAACCGGATGTCCACGCGAAGGGCACCGATTACACCACTGACACTGTCCCCGAGCGTGACGTGGTACGATCCTACGGCGGACAAGTGGCGATCGTCGGTGATCCAAAAGATCATTCGACTTCAGCAATCATAGCCCGCCTCGGAGGACTTAATGGATAAACAATTTTCGCGCGAAGGCGCAAGGGCGCAAAGAAACGCCAACTCATCCTTTGCGCCTTTGCGCCTTTGCGCGAGCACACTCTTTCTGTGTCTATTAACGAGCTGGGCACCCGCGCTCGCCCAAAAACAATCCGCTCGCTTCGATCCCGATGGTTCGTTTTGGATAATCGGAGAAGCGCCAAACGAATTCTCGGACGTCTCAGCCATAAATCTGAACGCAAAGAGATTGAGGCGACTTCCCTCACCCGGAGTGCAGACCAACAATGGCACGACCTATCGTTTTAAAACTCTCACCGTCAAACGAAACGATTTCAACTTTACAACCGTGACCCGCAATGGCGTTTCGTATAGTTTTTCGGGAAGATTTCTGAAGGGCGGAAACTTTGCTGCCAGATGGTCAGGCGATGACGACCCGGTCCTGGAAGGAACGTTGACGAAGTTTCGCGAAGGAAAGAAACTGGCTGAAGCGAAACTGAAGTTCAGCTACTTTGGCGGTACATGAGAGTTCTAATCGTCAAACTCGGGAGCATTGGAGACGTAGTTCATACACTGCCGGCGCTGGCCGCGCTGCGCCGTGCGATGCCTCAAGCCGAAATCTCCTGGGTCGTAGAACGACAATCATCTGAAATTTTGAGAGACAACCCGCTTTTGGATCGCCTCATCGAAGTCGACACGAAGGCGTTGAGGCGTGGGCTGATGTCTGGGGAGACGCTGCGGGCACCGCGCCAGCAGTTACGTCGGTTACGCGCCTCAGCCTTCGATGTGGCTTTAGACTTCCAGGGACTTCTCAAATCGGCTTCCATAGCGCGCCTATCGGGCGCGCGACGTGTTTTTGGGTACTCTCGCGCCGGACTGCGCGAACCTGCCAGTGCTTTTCTGCTTTCAAAGACGGTTGCTGTACCAAAACAAACCCACGTTATTTATAAATCACTTCTTCTGCTTCAAGGAGCTTTGGGCATTTCGCCGGCCGAAGCACTCTCGTTTCCGATTAACGTAACAGTCGAGGAAGAGGCGGAGGCTCAGGAGGCGGCGGGCAAGGCCAGTGGGAACTATGCGATTCTTAATCCGGGTGGCGGCTGGCCGACAAAACTCTGGAGTGCGGAACGTTTTGGCAAACTGGCGGATTTGCTTTGGTCGAATTATGGTATCTCTTCTCTGGTGACTTACGGTCCCGGCGAGTTCGAACTTGCTGAAACTGTTCGCCGTTCGTCAGTCTCTGGAAAGGCTCAGCCGGTGAATCTTTCTTTGAAAGGTTTTTATTCACTGGCGCGTGGAGCACGCGTTTACGTCGGAGGCGATACGGGTCCGACGCATATTGCAGTCGCCGCTGGTGCGCCGATTGTCGGGTTGTTTGGACCTACCGAGTGGTGGCGAAACGGAAGTCCTCGAGCGGAAGATATCTGCGGCGAGAGAAACGATATTGTCTGTCGTGTGGACTGCCATCGTCGTTCGTGTTCAAAATGGATCTGCATGGACATTGACGTCGGGCGTGTGATGGAAGCGGTGGAACGAAGGCTGGGTGCGATTTAACTTTGCGCCTTTGCGCGAGAAAGTTTCCCGCAAAGGCGCAAAGAGAATTCAAAGATGCGAAGAGGTGGAACGTGGATTCAGCGTTGGCGGGTGCCGCTCGGCTTTTTATGCGCGGCGGTCTTCATCTTCTTCGCGCGTCCAACGCCGATGGCATTGCTGATCGGAGCATCAGTCTCAATCCTCGGTCTGGCGCTACGCGCGTGGGCCGCAGGCCACATCCGAAAAAATGCGCAACTCGCTACCTCGGGTCCGTATGCATTCACGCGCAATCCGCTCTACCTCGGCAGCTTCTTGCTTGGGCTCGGATTCACTATTGCTTCGGGTCGACTGCTCCTCGGCGTGCTCTTTGCGGCGCTCTTCCTTGGCATCTATTTGCCCGTGATGCGCGTCGAAGCCTCCACGATGGCCCAGCTCTTTGGCGAAGACTTTGAAAGGTACAGACGATCAGTACCGCTGTTTTTTCCCCGGATTACTCCCTTTTGTCAAAATGCTTCGGCCGCGAGTAAATTCGATGGTAGTCTTTATCTTAGGTACCGGGAGTACAGGGCGGCACTTGGGCTCGTTATCGCCTGGGGATTGCTGTTGATTAAAACTTTCTACTTCTAAGTTGCGAACATCCTTCAAAATCATTGCCTTCGTTTCCCTGCTCGCGGTTGCAATCAGCATCTCCGCGAGTTTTCCAATTGCGCGCGCGCAAAAGCTCGATTCGAAGGTCGACACGAAACATTTCGAATTAGGCGAAGAGCTTCACTTCGAAGCTGAATTTTCGCGAGCACTACTGCGCAAGTTGGACATCGCCGATCTGAAGTTTCGCGCGACGCGCACGCCCGTCTCGGGCGACTCAGACGACGCAAGACCTTACGCCTTAACTTTCAGCGCTGACTTAGCCAGCAAAGGTTTCTTCGCTCGGCTGTTCAATCTGAAGTTTCGCGAACGCGTGGAGTCTACAGTTGAGCCTATTTCTTTCACTGTTCAAAGGACGACGATTCTGGATGAACAAGGAAAGCGAGTACGCACGACAGAATCGACGTTCGATCGATCGCAAGGCAAGATGACGTGGACTTCGCGCGATCCAAACAATCCATCGGCCGAGCCACGGCACGCCAGTACTGATTTTTCCGGCCAGTTGCAGGACCTGTTGTCAGCAATCTACTTCATTCGCACTCAGCCGCTCGAAGTAGGAAAGACTTTTGAGATCTTCATCGGAGACGGCGGCCGCGTTTATAAGACTCCGGTGAAGGTTGTCGAGAAGAAGCGAATGAAGACGATCCTCGGCCGCGTGGATGTGCTGAGAGTGAATCCGGAAGTGTTTGGACCAAACAGGCTGATCGATGAAGAGAAGGGTGAGTTCTCGATTTGGATCACCGACGACGCGCGGCACATTCCAGTCGGAGGGCGAGTCAAAACGGATTACGGCACGTTTGATATCAAGCTAAAGCGGATCGTCAATCCAGCCACAGATCTTCACAGATAAATACGGATCAGATCCGTATACATCTGTGAATATCTGCGGCTAAATTTATGCCCACACCATTGATCATCGGTCACCGCGGCGCCTCTGCTGTGGCGCCGGAAAACACGATGATCGCTTTTTGCGAAGCGATTGCGGCGGGCGCGGATGGAATCGAGTTTGACGTTCGTCTCACGCGTGACGGTGTTCCGGTAGTCATTCACGACAGCACACTGCGCCGGACCACTGGCTTACCACATCGCATCGCTGATCTAACTTTACCGGAGCTCGAGAACCTGAATGTTGGCGTACCCAGCCTCGAACAACTGTTCACGCTCTTCGAATCAAACGAACTCATTCTTAATCTCGAGATGAAGTGCGACTCGCCCTCGGAGCATGCGCCGCTGGCGGAAGCATGTTGCCGGCTGGCTGGCGATTACTCTTTGAAGCAGCGACTGATCATTTCATGTTTTGACCTGGCAGCGCTCGAGGCGGTGAACAAGATCGATTCCGAAATCAAAACAGCCGCGCTGTTCCAGCCGGCTATTTCAAAACCCTCAGTTTGGCTGGACCGGCGTATCCTCGATCAAGCAGCAGGCATTGGAGCATTGGCACTGGCGCTTCACCACACACTCGCACGCCGGCAGTTGATCGAAAAAGCAAAGCTTGCCGGCCTCTTCATCGCGGTTTGGACGGTGGACGATCCAGCATGGATCGAGCGCGCGCGATTGATCGGCGTCGACGCTTTGATTACGAACAATCCTGCCGCTATGCTGGCTCATCGATGACTCGTCCCCTGCCTCAATTCAACCGCTTCTTCGTTTCGCCAGACTTTTCAGTTCATTACCGACGGGCTAAACAACTTCTATGGCAGAGCCAGGCGGCGTCAGGCTACTCACTGCTCACTACTCTCAAGGGCCATCTCGATTACACAGTCGATGGCAAGCATGCGACACTCTCGAGTTCGCAGTCAGTTGTGCTCGAACCAAATGCGAGCATGACAGCAAAGGGACATCACGTAGAACTTTTCTTTCTGACGTTCTCAGCATCGCTCGTTCTGCAACATGCAGCAGCGATGCAATTGATTCCGCCGAAATCGATTGTGACCTTCACACGGGAACACGTGCATGGCGATCAAAAGCTCGATGGCCTGCTCATGGAATTCGTTGCGGAGCTTGCGGCAGAAAAGCCCGGCAAGGAAATCGTCATGCGAGCATTGGTTGAGCAGGCATTGGTCCATCTCCTGAGAAATTATTCAACGCCGCGCCGCTCTGAAGAACTCGAACTTTCTCGCGTGGGCCTTGTCGACCGGCGCATTCGACGCTCTGTCGAGTTGATGCACACTCAGCTCGATCAGGATCTCAGTTTAAAGACACTCGCAGCGGCTTCTTACCTCTCGCCGTTCCACTTCGCGCGACTGTTCAAGAAGCTCACCGGAGCTTCACCTCACAACTATCTCGCCGGCATTCGCGCCGCACGAGCACAGTTGTTACTTGCTGAGACTGGTCTTTCGGTAGCTGAAATCGGCGCACGTGTTGGCTACCTGAGCGGCAGTCACTTCACGAAAGCATTTCGAATCGCTACTGGCGCCACACCCCGCGAATTTCGCAAAGGCCTCATCAGCCACAAAGAGGCACAAAAAGCACAAAACGATTTATGAAAGAACCGAGTTTGTGCTTTTGTTGTGGCGCGCAATGCGTCGCCAATAATGAGCAAGATTTGTCGGTTGTAATCGCACCGTGCCCGGTATCATCCTTCCACACTACAAAGGAGAATCAACCGAGATGCCAGTTGCCAAACAAGCCGAGATCAGTCCTGCCGAAGGAAAGCTGGGAGTTTTACTTGTAGGTCTGGGCGCCGTCAGCACCACCTTCATCGCCGGCGTTGAAGCTATTAAAAAAGGTTTCGCTGAGCCCATCGGTAGCCTGACGCAAATGGGCACGATTCGTCTCGGAAAAAGAACTGAGAACCGCGTGCCGCTGGTCAAAGATTTTGTTCCCCTCGCGCAATTGAAGGATCTTGTTTTTGGCGCGTGGGACATCTTCCCCGATTCAGCCTACGACGCAGCTTTGAACGCCGGCGTTTTGGAAAAAGAACTGTTGGGCCAACTCAAAGAACCGCTGCGCAAGATCCGCCCGATGAAAGCAGTCTTCGATCAAACCTACGTAAAGCGACTCAGCGGAACGAACGTCAAGACCGGCGCGAATAAGTTTGAATTCGCCGAGCAACTGATCGATGAGATTGCTGAGTGGAAACGAAAAAACAAGTGCTCGCGTGTGGTGATGATCTGGGCCGCCTCGACCGAAATCTTTTTAAAGCCGCATCCGGTACACAAGACGATCGAATCGTTTGAGAAGGCAATGCGCGAGAACCACAAAGCAATCGCGCCGTCGATGGTCTATGCCTATGCTGCGCTGAAGTCGGGGATTCCGTTCGCTAACGGTGCTCCGAACCTGACGGTAGATATTCCCGCGCTGATGACTCTCGCCGACAAAAACAAACTCGCGATCTGCGGCAAAGATTTCAAAACTGGTCAAACGTTGATGAAGACGATCATCGCGCCGGGATTGAAATCGCGCATGCTGGGACTGCACGGCTGGTACTCGACGAATATTCTCGGCAACCGCGACGGCGAAGTACTCGACGATCCTGACTCTTTCAAAACGAAAGAAGAATCGAAGTTGTCAGTGCTTGAATACATTCTTCAGCCGGAAGTCTATCCGAGTTTGTACAAGGACTTTTCACACGTGGTGCGGATCAACTATTACCCGCCGCGCGGTGACAACAAAGAAGGCTGGGACAATATCGATAATTTTGGCTGGCTCGGGT
>JBKPJS010000434.1:0-2767 GCA_046730815.1 Acidobacteriota bacterium | reverse complement strand
GGGGTGGCCTGCGTGCCTCCTGGGCCAGCCATTCGAAAAACCATTCCACCGCCGCCGCTCGATCCACTCCACGCTTTATCGCCATTTAGAGCATGAGTATTGATCATCGCGGTGCTGAGGCCGCCCGCGTTCATCGCGTCTTCGACGAGATATTTATTAGGCAGAAGAATGCGGATCTCGCGGTCGCCGGCCATCTGGCGTTCGCCGAACATGCGACGGTAGTGACCGCTGATGTGCAGCCCCTGGATTTTTTGTAACTGCTCTTCACCGCCAATTGCCTGGCGAGCCTGTTTTAGAACTTCCTGTGCTTTGGAATCGTCGGCGAATGCTGCCGGTGCGCAGAAGACAATAAAGATTAGGAGTGGTAGAAGTTTGCTCATGCTCGTATTCTCGTGAGGCGAGCAGAAAGTTCCACATGATTCACAAGATTTATTTTGTAAATCCTGAAAATCCTGTAATCCTGTCTAATTTCGCGATAGAGTAATCGGCGTGAATCTTCCCAACGGCCTAACTCTCCTGCGCATCTTCATCGT
Organism: Acidobacteriota bacterium; assembly: GCA_046730815.1. Lineage (GTDB taxonomy): Bacteria > Acidobacteriota > Blastocatellia > Pyrinomonadales > Pyrinomonadaceae > PSRF01. The sequence goes on along the minus strand of JBKPJS010000434.1, from coordinate 2,234 downwards.
GCCGCTGCTCGTCGTCGTGCTGCTGACTCCTTTTTCGGAAAACTGGTTTGGCGTGCCAAGACACCTTCTCGGCGTCGTGATGTTTTTAGGCGCGGCGCTGACCGACTATCTGGACGGTCAGATCGCACGCAGTCGCGGACAGGTAACTCGCCTGGGTCAGCTACTCGATCCAATCGCAGACAAACTACTGATTTCCGCGGCATTGATCTCGTTGGTTGAGAATCAACTCGCGCCGGCGTGGGCGGTCGTGATCATTATTGGCAGGGAGTTTGCGGTTACTGGCCTGCGCTCGATTGCAGCAGTTGATGGAGTGGTAATTTCAGCGTCGAAGATGGGGAAGTTCAAAATGCTTGCGCAGGTTGTTACGGTTGCGCTGCTCATCGCATCCAGCGTTGCAGGCAAACCACCGGTCGCGAATTTTGGCAGACCGTTTCCCGCAATTGAGTTTTGGTCAGTGCCTGAACTGCGCATTGCCTGGCACCATTTAGTGGCTGATGGTCCAATGACAGGTAACGATTGGCAAGTCCTGCTTTATACGGCGGGCAGGGCAATGCTCTGGCTCGTTGTGATCTCGGCGGTCACTTCGATGTATGGCTATTTCGTTTCTTTTTACCGCAGATACACGCAGATAAACGCTGATAGAAATGATCTGCGTATATCTGCGTAATCTGCGGCTAAAACTCTTTACTGAATCTCGACCCAGTCGCCGGTGTGCACTTCACCGACGATTCTCGTGATGATCGCCGTCGCAGTTCTCGTCTGCACATCAATCACCACCATCTCACCAACGATCTTGCGAGGCATTGGCGGGCGATGTCGCTTGACTTCCTTTGAAGTGATCGGTCGATAGCGATAGCGGCCCTCCGCGTTTACAAATGCAGTCTCATCTTTCGCTCTCGATCCCTGGTTTGAAAAGCCACCGCCGCGAAAGCGATCGCTTTGAAATCCAGTCGCGCGGTTGCGCGCCATCTCTTCGTTGTCAACACGCGTTATATTTCCGGTGCCGAGTGGACGGTAGACAGTTAGATAGTCGCCCGGCTTGACCTGGTCTTCAGCTCCGAGGTCAATGTAAACGATATCGCTTCGCGTAACCGTTTCACGGTTATCTTTAGCCATCATCAAGCGGCCTGTCTGTTTACCGGAGGGATCCGCGTACCGATCGAGGCTTGCTTCAGTGCGTTGCAGTGGAGACTCGCGATCGGGAATGGGCGAAAGGAAATCGCCCAGCACAGCCGTGTCGCAAGTGAAAGTTATCTGCGCCGCTGCGGTGTTTTCCCAGACCTTGAAGACCTGGAGTTGCCCAACCTCCTGAACGTAGGTTCCCAGGAATCCATACTTTTGCTTGTGAACGCCTTTGACGTCGCCACGCGGGCGGATGATCTGAAAGTGTTGTCCTTCTTTAATGCCTTGAGCCGAACCTTGGTTGATATAGACAACGTCGCCGTCAGAATACGTCCGCTGTTCCTGTTCTTCCTGGGCGCCGACGATCTCAGGCATCTGTGGGAGTCGTTGATATTTAATGTAACCAGCGCAGTACAGTCTGGATTTATCGGCGACGCGCATCGGTTGAGCCGCGCTGGGCATCACAACTTGCGGGGTTGGGGTTGGTGTCTGGGCGCTCGCGGTAAACGCAAACATTAAGGTGAACAGAAATAGTTTCAAGTAACCAAACCGTGGCATATGTGTCTCCTTGATTGAGGGATAGGGGCAAAGTGACGCGGTGAGGTTTACTCATCGTACAACAAACCGTCCACAGATTACACAGAATTATTTATGTGTGTAATCTGTGGTTGGGCTTCCGGTTCTTGCGTTTTTGAAACCTGCTTGGTAGTATCCGCATTTTGTCGGAATACGCTATTTGTGCTCTATAGCGAGCCGGCGTAGCTCAGTTGGTAGAGCATCTGATTTGTAATCAGAGGGTCGGGGGTTCAAGTCCCTTCGCCGGCTCCACGCAAAACAAAAGGTGATGCAGGGGTGGTCGAGTGGTTAATGGCACCGGGCTGTAAACCCGGCGGGCTCACGCCCTACGTAGGTTCGAATCCTACCCCCTGCACCGGTGACATTGCCAATTTCCGATTGCCAATTGCCAATTGGATAGTTTCTTAAAATCGGCAATTGGAAATCGGCAATCGGCAATGATTTGGGCGGGTGTAGCTCAGTTGGTAGAGCATCAGCCTTCCAAGCTGAGGGTCGCGAGTTCGAATCTCGTCGCCCGCTCCAGTTTTATGGGACGC
>JBKPJS010000433.1:0-11042 GCA_046730815.1 Acidobacteriota bacterium | reverse complement strand
GTTCGTGAACGTAGCCGGCTTGTTCGAAGACGATCGAACCCGCGCCGGAGTCGAGCGCCTTCACGTCGAAGTCAGTGAACTTCGTCAACTGCGTCAGCTTCTTGCTCTTCGTGTCGTACGACCAAACGTTCGCCACGCCGTCGCGATCGGAAATAAAGAAGACGGAGTCGTCGACCCAAACCGGATAGACATCTTTGGAATCGGTCCATGGGGGAGATACGAGATCGTAAGTTTTCAGATCGACGATCCAGATCGGGCGGTTTTGTCCGCCGCGATAGTTGCGACGTTCCTCGTCCCACGAGTTATTCATGCGATAGGCGATGCGAGTACCGTCGGCCGAGATCTTTCCCTGGTAAGCGCGCGGCAGAACTATCGGCTCTTCGACGCCACCTTCGGCCGCTACGGTCCAGAATCGCGGTGCGCCGGTTGGCGCCCAGCTTCCGCGGCTTGAGGAGAAGAGGATCGATCTCCCGTCAGGCGTCCAGCCTTCAACTAAGTCCGCGCCGGGATGCCACGTCAGACGCTTCGGCTCGCCGCCGTCAGATGGAACGATGTAAACATCGAAGTTGCCGGCATACTCGCCACTGAACGCGATCCATCTTCCGTCAGGTGAGAAATGCGGATTCGCGGTCTGTCCCTGGAAACTTGTCAGACGCCGCGCGCTGCCACCCGCACGCGGAACGATCCAGATGTTGTTTGCATACGCGAAACCAATTTGGGTTGCGCTCACGGTGGGAGTTCGCAGCAGTCGAGTCTGACTTGCTCCGTGTCCGTTCTGAGCCTGGGATTGGCTCGAGAAGATTAAGAGACATGAGACCAGTAGAAGGGTGGGCGCGATGCGGCTCGTCATGCGGCGTGTTCCTCCAAAAAATTGCAGATTTGAAAGGTAGTTTGGACGTCGATGGCATTATAGGTCGAATAGGTCGAATATGTCCTATCGCACCTATACCGGGATTCACGATTCCCTGATATGATTCCCGCCAAACCCATCTCGAGGAGAAAGATCCATGGATTCCCTGAAACGTATTTCTGTTTCCTTCTTAGCTCTCGTGTGCTTCGCCGTGTCGGCCTTCGCTCAGATCGATACGCCGCGTCCCAGTCAGAAAGCGAGCGTGATGCAACGAATCGGAGTCACCGACGTCACGATCACTTACAGTCGTCCAGGCGTCAAAGGACGAAAGATTTGGGGCGACCCGCTGCCCGAGCAGGCAAGCACAAAAGGTGAGGCCACGCTCGACAATCAGAACGAGCGGCCGAAAGGTGCTCCGATCGTTCCCTGGGGTCACGTGTGGCGCACGGGCGCTAACGAAGCGACGATGTTTGTCGTCACCGACGACGTTTTAATTAATGGTCAGAAACTTCCCGCCGGAAGCTACAGCCTCCACACCATTCCGACAAAAGACGAGTGGACCATCGTCTTTAATGGCACTGCGAACCAGTGGGGCAGCTTTGACTACGATCCAGCCAAGGACACGCTGCGTGTGAAAGCGAAGCCGCAGTGGGTGAATGACAATACGGAGTGGCTGACGTATTCAATCGATCCCGTTGGCGACGACTCAGCGCAGGTGAATATCCGCTGGGAAAAAATCAACGTACCGTTCACAGTCAAAGTTCCGGATGTGACGGCGACGACGATGGCTAAACTGAAGGCGAGTGTCAGCAACGCGAAGCCCGATGACTGGCGCACGCCGATGCAGGCTGGAAACTACCTACTCAACAACCAGGACCCGGCTGACGATGCTCAGGGTATGGCATGGTTGGACCAGTCCATCAAAGTTAAGGAAACTTTCCAGAATCTCGCCAACAAGGCGATTGCGTTGTACAAGGCTGGTAAGAAGGAAGAAGCGGTCGCGTTGGGTGAGCAGGCGGTCCAACGTGGTAAGACAGACAAGGTCGATACCAGCGGCTTCGAAAAGCGTTTGGCCAACATGAAGGCCGGAAAGATTTAGTTTTTAGCCGCAGATTTTAGCCGCAGATTGACGCGGATGACGCAGATCAATCTGCGTTCACCCGCATCATCTGCGGCTATTTCATGTATGGGTGTTGCCAAGCTAACTGACGAAAATACGATCGTTCCGGAGAGCAAGTACGCGCGCATTGAACGTGAGCGGCGTTATTTGCTGCGTGACTTGCCTACTGGAATGACTCGCGCCGATCCACACGTACAAATCACCGACAACTACATCACCGGCACGCGCCTGCGACTCCGCAAGGTGCGCGATCCACGCAGCAACAAGTGGACCGTCAAGTTCACGCAGAAGTATGCGCCCGATCCAAACGATCTCTCCCGCACGATCATCACCAACACATATCTCAATGCCCTCGAAGCTGAGATCTTGTCAGTCTTCGACACGAACGAGATTCGAAAAAATCGTTATCCATTCGAGTTCGACGGTCGCAAGTTTTCAGTAGACATGTTTCTTGGCGATCTGTTCGGGCTGGTGCTCGCCGAGATCAGTTTCAAGACCGACGAGGAACTCGACAACTTTCCCAAACCACCTTTTGCGCTCGCCGATGTAACAAACGAGCCGTTATTCACTGGCGGCAGGCTATGCGAACTGACCTTTTCCGACCTGCGCGCGGAAATTTCCGAACGTGGTCTGCTAAGATAAGCCGCGATGAACATTCGCGCGTGCCTGCTAGTTGCATGTCTTCTCCTTTCCGCCGGCTGTCGTAAAACATCAACACCTTCACCAACGGCGCCCCCCGGCGTAGCTGCCACTCCTGCTACAGAATTGAGTCATTCGCAGGGCGGCAACACACCTGCACCTGAAATCAAACACTTCAAAGGCTCGATCGGCAGCTCGCTCGACTTGCAGATGAGACTGATCCGAACCGGCGATCAACTTTCAGGCAGTTACTTCTACCAAAAGGTCGGTTCTCGAATTGACTTGCGTGGGAACGTCGACAAGGACGGCAACCTGACGCTCGAGGAATTTGATCCGAGCGGCAAACAGACTGGTGTCTTCAAAGGCATCTGGAGGGTGGATGCGGCGGATGGTCTGATCTCGTTGGCGGGCAACTGGTCAAAGCCGCCGAGTGAAAAAGGGAGCGACAAGAAGACAGCATTTTCAGTTCACGAAGAGCCGATTGCTTTCACGGGCGACGTCGACCTGATGTCGAAGCTGATCAAAGAGAGCAATAAGAAGTTGATGTATGAGATTTCGGTCCAGTATCCGCAATTGACCGGCGGCAACAACCCGAATTTTGAAAAGTTCAATCAAGCGGCGCGTGCTTTAGTCACCAAGAATGTGGCGGACTTTAGGAAAAACACTGCCGGCGAAGAAGGTGAAGAGCCGCGTCCCGAAGGATCGATGGGAAGCAATCTTAATATCAGTTATTCAGTGGCGTTGGCCCAGGATGATTTGGTGAGTATCAAGTTTGACGTCGGCAGTTACTATCAGGGCGCGGCCCATCCGAATTCGTCTTCAGAAGTGCTCAACTACGATTTGAAAAACGGCAAACAGTTGAAGCTGAGCGAGTTGTTCAAACCCGGCGCGAAATACCTCCAGGCGATCTCCAGTTACTGCATTGCAGAGCTGAAAAAGCAGATGAAGGCGTCAGATGGCAGCGTGGACAATGAATCGATTGAGAGTGGCGCTGCGCCAACGGCGAAAAACTATCAAAGTTGGAACATCACGAAGCGAGGTCTCGGCATCAATTTCGACGCTTACCAGGTTGGTCCATACGCAGCGGGGCCGCAGTTTGTGCTCGTGCCGTATTCAAACTTGAAGGACCTAATCAACCCCGACGGGCCTATTGCCCAGTTTGCAAAATGAGCCGCAGATTTTCGCGGATTAACGCCGATCAATCTTCAATCAGCGTTAATCTGCGAAAATCTGCGGCTGATTCAGTTTCCTGCTGTAGTAGAACGCAAGAAAGAACGCGATAAACATGATTGCCGCGCCCGTCCAGAAGGTGACGAAGAGCGAATGGTCGCTCATGTAATGCGGCATGCCATCGGCGCCCTGGTGCGCAATCGAACTATCGATCAGAACGGCGGCTAGAAATGGGCCGACAGCACGCGCGAGGCTTGCAACTGATTGCGTTACTCCCAAAACAATTCCCTGCTGCGCCGGGCCAACGCTTTTTGATGCGAGACTCGTCAACGCCGGGGTTGCGAGCGAGTTGCCCATTGAAAAGACACCGCCGCCAACGAGCAGCGCCGCCAAGCCCCCAGCCGCTGGTCCAACGAAGGGAACTGCAAACAGACTGATCGCAAAGCATAGTGCGCCGAAGATCACGAGCGGCAGTTCGCCAAATCGTTTTACCAGACGCCCGATCAGTCCACCCTGAATAATCACCGCGATCAATCCGACGTATGCGAAGAGATACCCAGTGTGTTGAGCGTCGTAGCCGAACCGAAACATCGTGTAGAGCGAGAACGACGTGGTCATGATCGAAAAGGCAACGATGAAGAGGAAGTAGATGATTAGCACAAACGCGAGCCGGGGTTGTTTCAGTGAACTAACCACGTTGCGAAAGCTGCGAGCACCGGCGAGATTCTTCGCGGGATGATCCGCCGTGACGGTCTCAGGCAACGTGAAATAAAGCAGCAGAGCGTTTGCGAAACACATGGCTGCCGCGAAAAGAAAAGGAACGTGAATTCCCCAACGGCTCAGAATCCCACCGATGGCCGGGCCAAAAATAAATCCGAGACCAAAAGCCGCGCCGATCAAGCCCATTCCCTTCGCGCGGTTTTCTTCAGTTGTGATGTCGGCGATGTAGGCTTGAGCCGTAGAGATGTTTCCACCGGTGATGCCGTCGAGAATTCGGCCGAGAAAAAGCATAAAGATGGTTGTGGCAAATCCCAGCACGAGGAAACCAATGCCGGTGCCGATAATCGAGAGCAGCAATACGGGTCTGCGTCCATATTTGTCAGACAATCTTCCCAGGATGGGTGAGAAGATCAACTGCATGATCGAGTAGGAGGCGAAGAGCAGCCCGACCGTGCGCGGCGTTGCGTTGAACGCCGTGCCCTCGGCGTAAAAAGGCAAAACGGGAATGACGATTCCGAAACCAACGAGATCTATGAAGACGGTTGTAAAAATGACGATCAGCGGTGAACGGTTCATTGTTTCTGTGCTTGTTTCCTGAGACGAATGCCGCAAGATAGTAACAGTTACCTTGTCGTTTTGAAGAAAGGAACCGCCACAAAGAAGCATAAAAGGCACACAAATCAGTCGGACCATTTTGTGCTTTTTGTGCTTCTTTGTGGCTGGAAGGCTTTTGAGGCAAAGCTACGCTTCGTAGTAACATTCAATCGCACTTGTCAGCAACTTCTCTCGAAAGACGCTTCACCGAAATGCATAGACGCCGAGTGGTGTGCGCGGCTGCGTGGTTGTTGGCTCTTCCGCTTTTCGCGGCAGGCCAGACCCAACCGGTTGAAATCTCATTTACAGTCGCCATGCCGCGCCCGCACACGCACTTGCTCGAGGTGGACGTCGCAATTAAACACGCGGCGAGTGGTCCGCAGGAAGAGCTGTTGGTGATGCCGGTTTGGACACCCGGCTCATATCTCGTGCGGGAGTTTGCGCGTCACGTGCAGGACTTCGCCGCAAGCAATGCTGCCGGCCAGCCACTCCAGTGGGAAAAGACTAACAAGAACACCTGGCGCGTCGTCACCAATGGCGCTCGCGAGTGGCATGCGACTTATCGCATCTATGCAAACGAGCTTTCGGTGCGAACGAGTGAGCTGAATTCCAGTCACGCCTTTTGGAACAACGCAAACATCCTCATGTATCTCGAAGGCCACTTGAAGACTCCTTCGACTCTGCGTGTACTTGCGCCCGATGTTTGGAAAGTTGCCACCGGACTTCCCGCCGTGCTGGGCCAGAAGAATACCTTTCGCGCCGAGAACTTCGACGTGCTTTACGACTCGCCTTTTGAAGTCAGCAACTTCAAAACTCTGGTGTTCAACGTGAAGGGAGTGCCGCATCGAATCGTGATCGACGGCGAAGGGAATTACGATCCCGAACGCATGCGACGTGACGTGCAGAAGATCGTGGAGACGGAGGTCGAAGTGATGGGCGGCGAGATCCCTTATCGCGACTACACTTTCATCCTTCACTTGCGATCGAATGCGGGAGGCGGGCTCGAACACTTGAATTCAACTGCCCTCGGGTATCCGCGTTTTGGTTTCAAGATCGTTACAGGCGATCGTGCAACTTCCGCGTCTCCCAACACAACTGCCACGCCCGAACGCGACTATCGTGGTTTTCTCGCGCTCGTCTCGCACGAGTTCTTTCACCTCTGGAATGTGAAACGAATCCGCCCGGACGCACTCGGACCTTTTGATTACACGCAGGAAAACTACACGAAAGTTCTGTGGGTCGCGGAAGGCATCACTGATTACTACGCCGATCTTGTGTTGCGTCGTGCAGGACTGATCACCGAGAGTGAGTATCTGACTGCCGCTGCGCGGTCGATCCAGGCGTTGCAGAATACGCCCGGTCGCCTGGAGCAGAGTGTTGAGGAGTCGAGCTTCGACACGTGGATCAAGTTCTACCGCCAGGATGAAAACTCGGTTAACTCGCAGATTTCGTATTACGACAAAGGCGCGATTCTCGGACTGCTGCTGGATTTAGAGATTCGCAAACGCAGCAACAATATGAAGTCGCTGGATGATGTTTTGCGTTATCTTTACACGGAGTTCTTCAAGAAGAACCGAAATTATGGTCCAACAGATTTTCAGAAGGCATGCGAGCTGATGGCGGGAGCGAGTTTGGAAGATTTCTTCGGCAGGTTTGTGCGCGGGAAAGAAGAACTTGATTACACCGCCACGCTCGAAGCTGCCGGACTTCGTCTGGACACTAATGCGCCGCCAGCCGCAGATGCTTCTGCGGAGCGAGTGTATTTCGGGGCTGACGTTGCGGACGAAGGTGACCGGCTCATGGTGCGGCGCGTTTACGCTGGTTCGCCGGCCTACGAGCAGGGATTGAATGCAGGCGATCAGATTGTTGCTTTGGATAACATGCGAGTTACGAAAGATTTCTTCAATGCGCGCATCGCGGAGAAGCGACCGGGCGATTTGGTTAACCTGACGATTTTTCGTTTTGACGACTTGAGCACGCTGCTCATCAAGTTGGGTGAGCGCCGCGAGGGAACCTATCGCATCGTTCCCTTGCCCAACCCAACGCAGGCACAGACACGTGTTTACCGCAGTTGGTTGAAATAATCCATCCACAGATTACACAGATTCTGTGAAATCTGTGGATGGCTCAACAAGATGGCTGCTACATATCAAAACATTCGCTTCAATCTCGAGGATCGCGTCGGGCGGATTACTTTAGCTCGCCCACCGCTAAACGTCTTCAATATCGAGATGATGCGGGAGATCACGGCTGCCCTGGGCGAGTGTGCTCGCCGCGATACAGTCGCGATCGTGTTTGACGCAGACAAGAATTGTCGCGCCTTCAGTGCCGGAGTCGCGGTTGAAGAACACGTTCAGGACACGATCTTCCAAATGCTGGACGCTTTCCACTCGATCTTTCGACTCCTGGAGCAGATCGGGAAGCCCACTATCGCCCTCGTTGACGGGGCAGCACTCGGCGGCGGGTGCGAACTCGTGGCTGCTTGCGATATCGTTATTGCTTCGGATCGGGCGCGTTTTGGTCAGCCCGAGATAAAGCTTGGGGTGTTTCCGCCAGTAGCGGCAGTTTTGCTGCCTTTAGTGATTGGTGATAAACGCGCGCGCGAATTGATCCTTACCGGTGAGATAATCGATGCGATGGAAGCCGCCCGTCTCGGGTTGTGCAACCACGTGGTGCCCGGTGCTCATCTCGAAACCAAACTGCTCGAGGTGCTGGCAAAGTTGAAGGAGCTTTCCGGCACGTCGCTCGGGTTTGCGAGACAAGCCATCGACCTTGGCCGTGGTAAGTCGATCGAAGCCGCGTTAAGGGAGCAGGAGAATGTTTACCTGCACGAACTGATGAAGACTGAAGACGCGAATGAGGGCGTAAAGGCGTTCATGGGAAAGCGTAAACCTGTTTGGCGACATCGTTGAGTAGCCACAAAAAGGCACAAAAAGCACAAATGCAGTCAAGTCACATCAAACTGTCTAATCGTCTCCTGTGCATTTTTGTGGTGAGCTGTGTTTGCTTCTTAACAGGGTTCGCGCAAAAGAGTAATAAGTCCGGTTCACATTCAACTCGCGGTCGAGCCTCCATGTCCGCCGAAGCGAAAGCGTTGCTCGAGGAGGCGATCGGAGTTGTTTGCACACAAGCGAAGCTCGATCCGAAAAGCAGTGTCGCCATCGACGAGATGCAGGCGCGTCAGTCGTTACCGGTGCATAGCCCGGAAGCGCGTGCCGGCGCCGAACGCGCGCAGCGGCTGCTTCCACTCGCAAAAGACTTAGTTGTAACTTCGCTGCGGCAACTCTCCGTTGAGTACGGCTTTCAGAATTCTCCCAGATTCGAGACGCGACTTCGCCAGGCGATCGGCAGGGTCAACGCGGTTAAGCGCGTCAGGCCCGACATGGACTCGCGTGACAATGCGTCAGTGTTTCTGAGCAGGCCGCACGTGATCACTTTTGGCACGATCTTCCTCGCCGGTTTGCGATCCGACGAGGGAATGATCAGCGTGCTGGCCCATGAGCTGATGCACATCGCAGACGGTGACAGCGACAGCTTGCGCCCGCTGGTTGTTGCCGTCGGAAACAAGGCATCTGATCTAACGGGGCTCGACATTCACGGGCAGCGCGGCGAGGAGATCACGTGCGATCTGATCGGCGCGATGGCAGTTCGTGCATACATCACAGACACGCCCGATTACGAGTCGATTGCGAGACGATCCGCCCGTTCGATCCAGCACAACTGCGTCGAGGTTGATGAAGGCGATGAAGACCACCTTTCGCCTCGCGATACAATTCGCGCGCTACTCGCGTTAAATCCTGTTCTCGTCAGGGAGCTAATCAACGATCGCCAGGAGCAAAGGTGACATATTGCCGATTTCCAATTGCCAATTGCCATTTGTGAGGCAAGGGACAAGCGAATCCAAATCGATGATTGGCAATTGCAAATTGGAAATCAGGATAGTAACAATCCTCTTTACATTACTCTTTGTCGCAGGGTGTAAATCTGTCATCGACAGACAGGATGTGAGGCCGCGCGTTCTGCGTGACGTGCCGGCGCGAAACCTCGCTTATCGACTGTCTCCGGACGTTTCGCCACCGGCAATAAACTTCGACGATCCGGGTGAGAAGTTTGCCGCGGTCACAAACGATTTCGCCACCAAGCGAAAGGATGATGCACTCATAAGAACGGTCGTTTCTCCTGATGGACGAAGAGTGCTCGCGTTATACGGCACCGAGGACGAGCCAGGCTCGGCATTTCGCATAGATCTTTACAACTCAGACGGGCAGTTTCTGCGCAATGTGATACCTCCCGAAATTTCATGCGTGTTTCCCGAAACGGTTACCTGGTCGCCGGATGGAAACTTGATCAACTTTATCGCGCACAGGCGCGTTGCACCGAGTCCGACGCCAACTCCTCCAAATGAACCGGAGGAACTTCCAGCCACGCCAGTTGCTTCGCCTTCAGTGTCTCCGGTCTTTCCACCGGTCGCCAGTTTCAACACCGAACAGATCTATATCTGCAATCGTGACGGCTACGATCTGAAGCCACTCACGTCGCGCGAAGGACTCATTTACTTCTACTTTGTTTGGGCCCCCGATGCACACGCAATGGCTGCGCTGGCTTGCAAGGAGGAGGAATGGAACGCGCGTGAGCGGCAGTATAAATTGCCGGCCGGGCGACCGCGCTTGATTGCGTTGGACGGAAGTGAGCGGTTGCTTGACGATGCGTTGACGGAGGCGCTGCCGGTTTGGTCGCCCGATGGATCGAAAGTGGCGACTGCTTTTGACACCGACCTGGCAATATACGATGCGGGTGGCAAGACTCCCACGCAGGGCCGTTTGCCGCTAGGCGAACAGTTGATTGCTGCATCCGTGGTCTATGAGCAAAGGACCGCCACAAAGAAAGCGAACGGCAATGGAAATTCAGCGGCATCTCCAACGCCCGCAGCCTCGAATTCTCCAGTTGTCCCACCTTCGTTCAACCCGATAGTGAGACTCGATTGGCGCGCACCCGAAACGCTCTACTTCCAAACCGCCTTCGTACGTCTGATGCCGAACGAAACAATCAACACCTTTCAACGCTGGCACGTGCTCAACCTCAGCGCGCAGGCGGCGATCTTGAAGTGACCAAGGCTATAACCGCTGTAAACCGTCTCGCCCGGTCTGGAACCTTGCCTAAAAATCAATCTGCCAGACTTTGACGCAAGGCAAATCCAGCATCTTTTTTCCCGGTTTTTGAAACGAACAGCCATGTGCCTACATTACAAAGTGTAACTGCCTTCGCGTGATCGAAAGATCAGGCGGGTACCCTCCGCAACTCTCGAGGGCGGCACTTGACCGTTGCGGGCTAACACTCATGGCTAAAAGAGGTAACTGCACAACCCTTGCTCGCTCTGAGGGCAAAGCTTTGCGCTGGCCTTTGGTGTCTGCTTCGCGCGTCTCAAGTCGATCTCGATTTAGTTGCTGCATCAGCTTCAATTCCAGAGAAGGAGACGGCCCCAAATGACGAACACCGACAAAAAGAAGAAGTGGACTTTAATGTTCTTTTTTGCGAGCGATAACACGCTGTCGCCCAGCACGCTCTCACAAGTCAAAGCCATTAAAGCAGCAGGATTTCAAATCGACACCAACGTGGTTGTCTATTTTGATCCTAATGAACGGGGAGCTCCGACGAGAGTCTTTGAAATCAACAAGAATCAAAAAGAGAAGCAAACACAATCCAGGATTGGTGATTGCAGCGGGCCGCTCGTTTCGGTCCTTACACCCGACAACATCAGTCCACAAACGATTAGTGAATTGCCGGGAGAAGAATCAACAGAATTCGGAAAGTCATTAAAAAACATCGACGCCTTGAACGCCACTACAGCCCTCAACGATTTTCTGGGTTTCTGTCGCGAAACTTATCCTGCTGAACACTACATGCTCTTTCTGGTAGGACACGGACTTGTTGTGGGACGCGACGCTGTCC
>JBKPJS010000432.1:0-8917 GCA_046730815.1 Acidobacteriota bacterium | reverse complement strand
CTGGTTTGCCGATCTATTTCAGTCAGTCGCCGCTGTTTCAGGTGCAGACTGGAGGCGGCCCGGGTGGTGGCGGTGGTCAGGGCGGCGGCGCTGGTGCTGGCTCGCGGGCTTCCGGACGTGGTGGTGTTAACGATCCGGATGTGATTCAGGCAATGCCGCAGCCGCGACTCGCTGATCCTTCAAACCGGGCGGATGTAGAGGAGCAACGCGAGAGTCCGTTCTTCGTTCCTCCACAGTTGCGGCCGCGCGTTGTGCTGCGTTTTCTGTCGGACGAAAAGAATCTTCTGGTCAGCGGCATGCTTGCCGGCGCGAATGAACTGGCAAATAAACCAGCGGTGGTTGACGTGCCGGTTGGGCGCGGGCACGTCGTGATGTTTGCAACCAATCCGATGTGGCGCCATCAAACGCAAGGTGAGTTCTTCCTGTTGTTCAATGCGGCGCTGAACTACGACAACCTTGGCGCAGGGCGCAGCGAGTCGCGTGGACAGGGACAAAGATCAACTGTCGACGACGATCAATAAAGTTTTTGTAGGGGCGGCACTCCGTGGCCGCCCGTTGGTTCGGGCATCGAGTCGCGCTTCAAATCAACGGACGGGCGGCCACGGAGTGCCTCCCCTACAGTATTATCAAATGACGACACTTCTATCTGACATCGAAACGCGCGTTTTGGGGTCATTGATTGAGAAACAGGTGACCACACCTGAATACTATCCACTCACGCTCAACGCGCTGACGCTCGCATGTAATCAGAAGAACAACCGTCATCCAGTCACTGCCTATTCCGAGAACCAGGTTGCTGACGCGCTGGAGAGCCTGCGCGAGAAGAACCTGACATACGTCTTCTACGGCAGCACGAGCCGTGTGCCGAAATACAAGCACGTCATGCCGGAAGTGATGCACTTGAATCACGCGGAGACCGCGTTGATGTGTGTGCTGATGTTGCGAGGGACACAGACGCTCGGCGAGTTGCGTGGCAGCGCCTCACGGCTTCACGAGTTTGCCAGTTTGGAAGAGGTTGAGGAAACTCTGAATGGACTCATTTCGCGAGAGCCTGAGCCGCTTGTCGCACGCTTGCCGCGCCAAGCGGGACAAAAGGAAGGCCGGTTCGCACACCTGCTTTCGGGAGAAATAGATCTGGAGGCAATCACAGTTGAAAGCGAGCGTACTCCACGACGCACCGGTTCGGAACAAGTTGAGCGATTGGAACAGAAGGTTGATGCGTTGACTGCCGACGTTGAGAGATTGAAGGAACAGTTCGAGCAGTTCCGAAAGCAATTCGAATAAACAGATTACACAGATTGTTTCATAGTTAGGCGCATGATTCAGCTATGCAAACCGCTGGACCGCAAGTATAATACTTCTCCCTTATGAACCTGGAAATTTTCCATCCAGCAGTAGCGCGCTGGTTTGCCCGGAGCTTTCCTGCGCCCACCGATCCGCAATTACAAGCGTGGCCCGAGATCAAGAAGCAGCGCCACACACTGATCGCAGCGCCAACCGGATCCGGCAAAACTCTCGCCGCATTTCTCTCAGCCATCGATGATTTGGTCCGGCTCGGCGTCGAAGGAAAACTCGACGATTCCACACACGTCATCTACGTTTCGCCGCTAAAAGCACTCAGCAACGACGTGCAGCGGAATCTCCAGGCGCCACTCGAGGGTATTCAAGCCGAACTCAAAGCTCTGGGATTGCCGGAAGTTAACATTCGTACCCTGGTGCGCACCGGCGACACTCCCGCTGCCGAACGCACCGCGATGACGAAACGTCCCCCTCACATCGTCGTTACTACTCCGGAGTCGCTTTACATCTTACTGACGAGCGAAGGCGGGCGCCGCATGTTGGAAACGGCGCGCACGCTGATTCTCGACGAGATTCACGCTGTTGTGGGCGACAAGCGCGGCTCCCATCTGGCCCTTTCGATCGAACGCCTCGAACACCTCGTCCAGCAACACGAAATCGGCAATTCCTCTTTGATTCGAATCGGACTTTCAGCGACTCAGCGACCGATTGAAGAAGTGGCAAGGTTTCTCGTCGGCACGAAAAACATCGACGGCAACAACACTCCCGACTGCGCCGTTATCGATAGTGGCCACGCAAGAAAACTCGATCTCGCCATCGAGCTTCCGGAGTCACCTTTGCAAGCGGTGATGTCCGGAGAAGTTTGGGACGAGGTGTACGACCGGCTGGCCCAACTGATTCGCCAGCACAAAACGACCCTCGTTTTTGTGAACACGCGACGGCTGGCAGAGCGTGTGGCGCGGCATCTGGGCGAGCGGATCGGCGATGAGAACATCGCCGCACACCACGGCAGTCTCGCTCGTGAACAGCGTTTAGTCGCAGAACAGCGATTGAAGTCGGGAGAATTGAGTGCGCTCGTCGCGACAGCTTCGCTCGAACTCGGAATCGATATCGGCGACGTGAATCTCGTTTGCCAGCTTGGCTCAACTCGGTCAATTGCCAGCTTCCTCCAACGTGTTGGTCGCTCGAACCACACCGTCGAGGGGTTTCCGAAAGGCAGGATTTTTCCACTCTCTCGCGATGAGTTGGTTGAGTGCGCAGCCATTGTCGACTCTGTTCGTCGCGGCGAGCTAGATCATTTAGAGATACCTGAGCGGCCGCTCGACATTCTGGCCCAGCAGGTGGTCGCTTCCGTCGCCGCCGAAGAGTGGACCGAAGATGACCTCTTCGCGATGATTCGCGGCGCTTATCCTTATCGCAACCTCGAGCGCGAGCAGTTTGACGCGATCGTTCGCATGCTTGCGGAAGGTTTCTCGACGAAACGAGGGCGGCGGTCAACCTACCTGCACCACGATGCCGTTAACCAGCGGCTTCGCGGGCGGCGAGGCGCTCGCCTGGCCGCGATTACGTCGGGCGGCGCGATACCCGACACCGCGGATTATGCAGTCGTACTCGAGCCGAGCGAGCTGGTTATTGGCTCAGTGAACGAAGACTTTGCGATCGAGAGTTTGCAGGGCGACATCTTTCAACTCGGAAATACTTCCTGGCGCGTGCTGCGTGTGGAACAAGGCAAGGTGCGAGTGGAGGATGCGCACGGTCAGCCACCGTCGATCCCTTTTTGGCTCGGTGAAGCACCTGCACGAACTCATGAACTGTCGATGTCTGTTTCGCGTTTGCGAGAAGAAGTTGCAGCGCGGGTCGAGATTATCGCCACGGATGATACGGATCCCGAGCCGGATGCACGCCGATCAAACGTAAATCTTGAGCTCGCGCTCGAATGGCTTCAGGATGAGGTAGGCGTTTCGCGCTCGGCTGCGGAGCAGATTGTTGAGTATCTAGCTGGAGCAAAGATTGTCCTGGGCATTATGCCTTCGCAGGACAACCTGGTGCTCGAGAGGTTTTTTGATGACAGCGGCAGCATGCAGTTGGTTTTGCATGCACCTTTCGGCAGTCGTTTGAATCGCGCCTGGGGACTCGCCCTGCGAAAACGGTTCTGCCGCAAGTTCAATTTCGAACTTCAGGCAGCGGCCACCGAAGATGCCATCGTGCTCTCACTTGGACCAACGCACAGTTTTCCGCTCGACGAAGTGTTTCACTATCTCAACTCGAAAACTGTGCGCCAGCTTCTGTGCCAGGCTTTGCTGGATGCGCCGATGTGGAACATTCGCTGGCGCTGGAACGTCACGCGATCCCTGGCGGTGTTGCGGCGCCGCGGTGGCAGAAAGATCCCGCCGCAGTTGCAGCGAATGGATGCAGAAGATCTGCTCACGGCGCTCTTTCCGGACCAGGTGGCGTGTGCCGAGAACCTCACCGGCGGCGAGAGAGAGATTCCTGCGCATCCGCTGATCGAACAAACTGTGAAAGATTGTCTCGAAGAAGCGATGGATGTCGACGGCCTCGAGCGTTTGTTGACGTCGATTGAACGAAACGAGAAAAACCTTTTTGCTCGCGACGTGATCGAAGCTTCGCCTTTGTCGCAGGAAATACTCAACGCGCGGCCTTACGCATATCTCGACGATGCGCCACTCGAAGAACGCCGCACGCGTGCGGTGTTTCAGAGACGTTGGCTCGACCCGCAGACCGCCAGCGACATGGGCAAACTCGATCAGGCGGCGATCGATCGCGTGCGTGAGGAAGTTTGGCCCGAGCCGCGTAATGCAGATGAACTTCACGATGCCCTCGTTGAATTAGGTTTTCTGACTGAAGCAGAAGGAGCGGGTTGGCAGGAGTTCTTTGCCGAGTTGAATGCCGATCGGCGCGCGGCAGTGTTGAGCACTGAAACAGGGAAGCGGTTATGGGTTGCCGCCGAACGCTTACCGCAGATCAAGGTGGTCTATCCAACCGCCAGTTTGGAGCCGCCAATCGTGGAGCCCGAAAGCGTCTCACGAATGACGTGGACTTCTGAAGACGCGCTGGTCGAGATCATCCGTGGGCGTCTGGAGGGATTAGGACCAGTAACAGTCGCTCAGTTGATTGAGTCGTCGGGTCTGAGCAAACTCGAGATCGAAACCGCTTTGCTCAGGCTCGAAGCTGAAGGTTTCGTAATTCGGGGGCAGTTCACTCCCGGTGGAACGGAGACTGAATGGAGTGCACGCCGCCTGCTCGCACGAATTCATAGCTACACGTTGAATCGTCTGCGACAGGAGATCGAGCCCGTTGCAACCAGCGACTTCGTGCGTTTCCTCCTTGCCTGGCAAAAGATTACTCCGGACCATCAAATGGAAGGGCCGGAAAGTCTAAAAGCCATCATCGAACAGTTGGAAGGTGTTGAAGCTCCGGCGGCAGCTTGGGAAGGCGAACTCCTGCCCGCACGAATGGTTGAATACGACCCGGCCTGGCTCGATGCCTTGTGTTTGTCCGGTGAAGTAGTGTGGGCGCGTCTGACTCCACTTTACCGCTCGACGGCCGTCGAGAGTGGCGAGAGAAGTCGTGGCTCGGGACCGGTGCGAAACACTCCCATCGCGCTTTTACGGCGCAAGAATTTTGCGCTGTGGAGCTCGGTGTTTCCACAACCCGCGCCGATGAGCACCTCCGAGTTTTCTACCACGACACAGCTCGTTTATGAATACTTGATGTCACGCGGAGCGTCGTTCTTCACCGATATTGTGGAGAACACTAAGCTGTTGCGCAGCCAGGTTGAAGAAGCACTGGCTGATCTGGTTGCCAATGGAATTGTTGTTTCCGACAGCTTCGCGGGACTGCGCGCGTTGTTGACACCGGGGAGCCGCAAGACGCAGGCAGCCTCGCGCCGCAAACATCGCCAGCCAGTGTATGACATGGCTAGCGCGGGTCGCTGGTCCATCTTGCAGCGCAACAACACAACTCAAAACTCAATCGATCCAGCGTTGACCGAAGAGGTAGCGTGGGCGTTGCTCAAGCGCTATGGCGTAGTTTTCAAGCGGCTGTTGGAACGTGAAGGAATGGCGTTGCCCTGGCGCATGTTGCTGCGCGTCTATCATCGACTGGAAGCACGCGGTGATATTCGCGGCGGCCGTTTTGTTGGAGGCATTTCGGGTGAACAGTTTGCTCTGCCCGACGCCATCGGAATGCTTCGTTCAATTCGCCGGGCCGGCGCGCAGGATAGTTTGATCTCCGTGAGTGCCGCCGATCCTTTGAACCTCGTCGGTATCATCATTCCCGGCAGCCGCATTACAGCGCACACGAGCAACAGAATTCTCTATCACGATGGCGCACCCATTGCCGCGTTCGAATCTGGCGAGACGCGTTTCCTTGTTGAACTGAGTCGCGCGATGGAGTGGAAGGCAAAGGCTGCGTTGATGCGAAAAGCGACACGACCTGAACTAAGATCCTACTTGCAGCGCCCTGCCTGAGAAAGCCATCCACAGATTACACAGATTGATCTGCGTAATCTGTGTGATCTGTGTACGGTTGTGCACCAAATCGTATGAGTTGCCGCTAATTTATCACGGAATTCCCGTTATCCGCTGCAGGCATGCTAGTTGCCAAAACTCCACACAAGGGAGGTTTTGCACAAATGAAACTAGCTTACTCAAGTAAAAAACTGGGCGGATATCTACTGGCTTTCTTCCTACTGTTCGGAATCGTAACAGTTGCCAGTTCCACCGCCCAAGCGCAATGGCGCGACAATGATCAATATAGACGGGACCGTCGTGATGATCGACGGGATCGTCGCGATGATCGATGGGACCGCCGTAATGATCGGTATGGCGACAGATATAACAGTTATCAGATCGCTCGCCAGCAGGGCTACGGTTATGGTTTGAGCGTCGGTGCTGCTGACGCGCAACGCGGTCAGAGCTACAGTCCGCAACGTTCACGTTACTGGAGGAACGCAACCGAAGGCTACAACTCGTCCTACGGAAACAAGGGGCAGTACAAACAGGTCTTCCGTGATGCGTTCGAACAAGGGTACCGTGAAGGCTTCCAGCGTTATGCCTACAACCGTCGAGGTGACCGCCGAGGTGGTTGGGACAACCGCTGGCCGCGGTAACTAACGGCTAAATAACAGAACCGAGCGCGGTAGCGCCGGGTTGGTTTCAGAGGAAACGGACCGAGGCTACCGCGCTCGGTTCTTTAAAACTGGAATCCGGAGGCGATTGGCACTGCCTTTAGATTGGAACAGGCGTTAATCCAAGTTCAACAAAGGTGCCAATGAAAGTACTAGCCCAAAAGAATCAAACCCTCGCATTGGAGTTTCCGTTAGCGAAACGCCGAACTTTAAGGTATTTGCTCGTGAATCCCAGGACGTCGGTGCCCTCGACGCTGGAGTTCATGCGCGTTAACAACGCGACCGTGCGCGAAGGCAGATCGCATCGCGTATGGCCGCCCGAAGTCCTTCGCAAGTTTCAAACGGCGGAGATCGTCACCGAGCTCCGCACGCCGCATTACGTAGTTCGCGACCGCAGCATTTCCCCAGTGTCACGCTAATCAACTTTCAACCACAAAGACACGAAGACACAAACAATTATTTGTGTCTTTGTGCCTAGTGGTTTCGAATTTTACCTGGATGAAGTCGCGGCGCCATTCTGCTGATCAAGCCACGTCTTCAGCGGTGCGAAATAATCGATAATCGCCGTCGCGTCCATCTTGTCTTCGCCGGTCATCGCCTTCAACGCCGCGGGCCAGGGCTCACTTTGACCCATCGCCAGCATCGCTTTCAGTTTTTCCCCAGCTTTCTTGTTGCCGTAAATCGAGCACTGGTAGAGCGGACCATTGAATCCCGCTTCCCGACAGAGCGCGCGGTGAAACTGAAACTGTAGAATCGCTGCCAGGAAATACCGGGCGTAGGGCGTGTTTGCCGGCACGTGATACTTCGCTCCCGCATCGAAATCCTGTTCGCTGCGCGGCACCGGCGGCGCTATTCCCTGATACTTCTCACGCAAGTCCCACCAGGCCTTGTTGTAATCGTTTGGCCCAACCTCGCCCGAAAAAACTTTCCAACGCCACTGGTCCACCAAGTAGCCAAACGGCAGAAACGCGACCTTATCGAGCGCGCGGTTCAGCAGGAACCCGATATCCGCCGTCTGGTCCGGCACCTTGTCAATCAATCCAAGCTGTTTCAGATAAGGCGGCGTCACTGAGAGCGCGATCGTATCGCCGATGGCTTCGTGAAACGCATCGTTGGCGCTGTCGCGGAAGAAGAAAGGTTTGCCGGAATAGGCCATTTGATAGTAGTTGTGGCCCAACTCATGATGTACCGTCGAGAAGTCTTCCTCGTTGATCTGGACGCACATCTTGAGTCGCACGTCTTTTTCGTAATCGATGTCCCAGGCACTGGCATGACAGACAACTTCACGATCCGCGGGCTTGGTAAACAACGATCGCTCCCAGAACGTTGGCGGCAGTTGGTCGAATCCAAGCGAGGTGAAAAATGATTCTCCGTAGCGCACCAACTGCTTCGCGTCCGTGTTACGCGCTTTCAAAATCTGCGTGAGATCGTAACCGCGATCGGCATTTGCGGGAGCAAGCAGCGGGTAGATGTTGCCCCACGTCTGGGCCCACATGTTTCCGAGCAGGTGCGCCGGTATTGGTTTGTCCTCGGCAACCACTTCCTTGCCATACTTCTCCGACAGCTTTCGCCGCGTGTAGGTGTAGAGCGAGTCGTAAAGAGGTTTGACTTGTTGCCACAAGCGCTCCATCTCGGCAGCGAACGCATCAGGCTCCATGTCGTACTTCGAACGCCACATCGCGCCCGTGTCTTTGAAGCCCATCTCTTTCGCGCCCTTGTTGCTGAGCTCGACAAAGCGCACGTAGTCCTTGCGAATCGGTATGGCGATCTGATGCCATCCCACCCATACCTTCTTCAACTCTTCAGGATCGCGACTGGTGCCGATAATCTCTTCGAGGTCAGGCAGGCTCAGACATTTTCCTTTGTCGCCCTCGGGGCAGAACTTGCCCTTGCCGTAATCACCTTCCATCGCCGCGGCGATCTTCGTGAGTTCGTTACGCTCGGCGGGATCTTTTGGCGCCGGCAGGGTAAGCGAAAGCTTCAGCAGTTTGAGTTTGCGTTTGGCCTCAGGCGAAAGGTCGAGGTTCTCGTATTTTCGTGCCTGCTCGGCGAGTTCAGTTGTCGCTGCGATCAGGTTTTCATTGGCCTCGGCGGCGAGCGCTTCGGTATCGTCGGTGATGAAGGTGCTCTTCACCCAATCCGCGCGGCCTGCTTTGATGTTTAAATCCAACAGACGCTTTTCGGCGTCCTGGATAAACTTCTCAGCCTCCTCTTTGCTGCCGGAGCCGGAAGTTGTAAGTGAATTCGGATTATCAGTACACGACATAAGCGCTAGTCCCACACTGAGCAGAAAAAACACGCCCAACCACAATTGGCGGCGCTGACAAGTGAAGCTCACCGTTAACCTCCAGTATTCATTTCGCCACAAAGAGGCACAAAAAGCACAAAGAACAATTTGTGCTGTTTGTACCTCTTTGTGGCTACGGGCGAACGATACCTTTCTTGATGTTTCGCTGCCACGCTTCGTAG
>JBKPJS010000431.1:0-5761 GCA_046730815.1 Acidobacteriota bacterium | reverse complement strand
GACGAGAGAGGTGATGGCTTTACTCAGAAGCGAGAGTGCTACCGGCCGTACGCTGATGCTTTCGATTCACCAGTTAAATGATGCGGCAAAGGTTTGCGATCGTCTGGTTTTGTTGAATGACGGGCAGAAGGTCGCTGAGGGTCGTCTGAGCGAGTTGCAGGCGCAGGCAAATGTAGACGAGAGTGGGCTGGAGGATATCTTCCTTGCGCTCACGTAACTTCCTGCAACTGCTCGCAAAAGAGTTTCGTGAACTATTTGCATCGCGCGCGTTTTGGTTGCTGCTCTTGTTTGTCGGGCTTTTGGTTGGTCATGGCTTCATAACTGCCGTTGGGTTGTACGCGGAGATGAGCGGGAGTGGTGGCCCAGCCGCGCTGCCGCAAGGTTTGAATTCACTCGACGGCGTGCTGGTGCCGACGTGGGGAGCGTACGACTTAGGGGCGACGCTGTTGTTTCCCTTCGTCGCCATTCGGATGGTTTCGTCCGAGAAGGAGAGCGGCGCGTTAAAGCTGCTGTTGCAACTTCCGGGCACGGTCGTTTCCAAACTGACGGCGAAAGGTTTGGTGTTGCTGTTCGCCTGGTTGATCGCATGGCTGCCGGGTATCGCAGCGATCGTTCTTTGGAAATCTTATGGCGGTCACGTCTATGCGCCCGAGACGTTGAACTTGTTGCTGGGCCATCTGCTGCGGGGATTGCTGAGCGGTGCGCTTGGAGTGGCTGCCGCAGCGCTCGCAGACGGCGCCGCGAGTGCCGCAATTATCACGCTGGCGTTCACGGTTGGCACCTGGGCGCTCGATTTTATTGCCGCCGGTCGCGGTGGTTTCGTTCAGCAGTTAGCGAGCTACACGCCGACAGCGGCGCTTAGATCTTTCGAGCAAGGTTTGCTGCGCGTCAACGCGGTCGTGGTCATTGTGCTGCTCAGTTGCAGTGCGTTTGGTCTGGCGGCGATCTGGTTGAATACCGGGCGGACGATCAGGCTTCGCGTCGCCACAACGGTGATTTTATTGATCGTTGCTTCGGGTCTTGTCTGGGCGGGAGCTAATTTACGAACGTCCCGTGACGTCAGCGAGAATCGCCGTAACTCTTTTTCGCTCGACGATGAAGCGGCGCTGCGAAGGATCGATCAGCCGTTGAAGATAACGATCTTCCTTTCGCCGGAAGATCCGCGTCTGACCGATTTCGAACAGAACGTGCTCAGAAAACTTCGCCGCGTCGTTGGTAAGTTGGACGTTGAATACGCAGCCACAAGCCGGACCGGACTATTCGAAACCGCAGAAGATCGCTACGGCGAAATTTGGTACGAGCTTGGCGGGCAGAAGGTTGTGGAGCGATCGACGATCGAGGAGGTTGTGTTGGACCAGATCTACACATTGGCGCACGTCACCTCGCCCGATCGATCGAGCGAAGACGGCTTTCCCGGCTATCCTTTATCGGTGCAGCCGAAATACGCCGCCGCGATCTTTTATTTTATCTGGCCACTGTTGGTGCTTGTCACCTGGTGGCTTTCAAGGAGGTAGCCACAAAGATGCACAAAAAGCACATGAAAATCCTGCTAATTCTACTAACCGGAATGATTCTATTCGGCGGGTCTATTATGGCCCAACGGACGTCGAAGCCGAAGTCGATTCACGTCGATCTATCGAAGGAGAAAACGGGTCGAGATTCGACTAAGTTTCTGGCCGTCGTTGGCAACTGGTCGATCGTAGACGATGGCGGCACCAAAGTTTTAGGAGTTGATGGCCGGCAGTGGTTGCGTGGCCAGCCGGCAGGAGGGTTGGCACAGAACGCGCGCGCGATTTACGGATCTCGTCACGAGGAGTTTATCGACAACGTCAAGGCGTTTGCTTATTTCCCGTACGCGGTTGCGAAAGACATCGATGATTTCCACGATGGCAAGATCTCAATGCGCTTCAAACTCGTCGCGGGTCAACTCGATCAATGCGCCGGAATTCTCTTCAACCTCAAGCCTAGCGGCGACTATCTCACCGTCCGCTTCAACGGCAAGGAAGACAACGTGGTGCTCTGGACGTTTTTGAAAGGCAAGCGCAGCTTCGTTAAGAAGGGAAGCGAGAACGTTCCACTGCAAATGAACACGTGGCACACCCTCGAGATTTCCGTTCAAGGTACAAATCTCCAGGCTTCGCTCGACGGCAAACACTTGCTCGACTACACGCTCGCCGAGCCGGTGTCCGGGAAAGTGGGAGTTTGGTCGAAGACTGACAGCGTGAGCTATTTCGACCAGTACACCGTCACGAAGTAATCAGTAACCACAGATGACACGGATTTAAATCCGGATTTTATCCGCGTCATCGGTGGTTAATAATGCGCCTACGGTCATTGGTAGTAATTGCTTTATAGGCGCACAATCTCTCCTTCGGAATTCTGACCTCAGGTGATCAATATGAAGTTCAAGCAGCTACTTTCCTTACCCTTACTTCTGTCTGCGCTTATCACACTCGCCGCGGCACAGTCTCCGAACACCGCGACGATGATTGTCAGCGTGGCCGATCAAACCGGCGCCGTGGTGAAAGACGCGAAGGTGTCAGTACTGAACACAGCCACCGGCGCCTCGCGCGAAGCCATCTCAGGTACTGACGGCACTGCCACCTTTCCGGCGTTGTCGCTGACGGGAACTTATACCGTCACAGTCTCCCGCGAAGGCTTCGGCAGCGAAGAGCGCAAGGACCTGACGCTGCGCTCCGGCGAGACCGCGACTTTGAAGGTAACGCTGCTCGCCGGCTCGCAGGCAGCCGAGGTCACTGTCTACGGCACAGCCGAAGGCGTGCGCGCTGATCCGCAGATTGGCCTACCGCTCACCAGCGAGCGCATCGACGAGACGCCGATCCTCGGTCGTAAAACAACATCGTTGCCGCTGCTCAATTCTGCGTTTCGACAAGGAAAGGGCACTGGCGATCTCTTCGTCAATCAGACGTACTTCATCACCGGCGCTGGTTCACGACGGACCACTACAGTCACGCTTGACGGCGCGAACAACGATGAGGGGTGGGGGCGCCAGACGGCAGTCGCGACCATTCCAATCGGAGCGATTCAGGAGATCGCGGTCATCTCAAACGCGTTTTCCGCCGAATATGGCTGGACCGCTGGACCAGCACTCAACATTGTCACCAAATCAGGAACCAACGACGTGCATGGAGAGGCTCTCTTCCTGATTCGTCCCGGTGACTGGCAAGCGGAGACGTTCTCAACCAATGGCTTCTGCCCGCCGTCCGTGCCGAGTTGCGTCACACCAACAACGCTGCAGGCTATCAACCCGGTAGACATTCCGGACGCGCTGCAACAGTACTCAGGCACCATCGGCGGACCAATCATTAAGGATCGCACCTTCTTCTTTATGACGGCCGATTACACGCGGCAGAACCGCACAACGTTTCTCTCGCCCTCGCTGCCTGCTTTCGTTTTACCGCCTGACGGCAATCTTGCTTACACAGGACACTATCGCCAGTTTCTTTTCGATGGACGCGTGGACCACAAGCTGACGCCAAATCAGAACCTGATGTTTCGCATGAATGTCGATCGATTCTCCGACGACAATCCGCAGGATGCGGTAGGTGGAACTAACGCGCCAAGCGTTGCTCGCCGTTACTCGCGCCGTTCGTGGACGGCCCAGGTCAATCACACCTCGGTCATTAATCCACGACTTTTGAACGAAGCGCGCTTTGCTTACCTGCACGGCGATCCGGTCACGCTCTGGGAAGCTCAGGCTCTTTCAACTACCTACACCCGCGGCGGCGCCGTGCCGTTTACCATTGGACAGTCGCGAGCCTCCGACCTTTGGAGCCATCAGGTTCAGTTCTCAGACACGTTGTCGTGGTCGCTCGGCAAACACTATCTCCGATTTGGCGGTAGTATTATTCACCACACTTCAGGCGGCACGGGCAGCGAGCCCGGCACCGCCATCCTCGGCACATTCACTTTCAGAAACACGACAACGGCGCCTTTCGGACAATTGACACTGGCGGACGTGCAGAACTACACGCAGCCGATCGACTTCGGCATCAGCAGCTACGAGTTGCCACAGTGGCTCAATACCGTTTTCATTCAGGACAACATCCACCTCGGCGAATTAACGTTGGATGTCGGCCTGCGCTACGACCGGCAAACTCTAACGGACGCTAAGAACAACTTCGCGCCGCGCTTCGGGTTTGGTTGGCATCCGGGCAGCGATTCACGGCTGGTCATTCGTGGTGGCTACGCGATGTATTACACGCAGATTCGATCAAACGCTGTCGCAGGCTATCTTGTGAACGGCTTGGACGGATTGACCACCTACACTGCGGCTGCGGGACAAACAGGTTTTCCGACCTGTCTGGTGGGCTCGTGCCTCCCGGTTGCGGTGGATCCGAGAACTTTACCCGCTTCGCAACTACCTGCTCGCGACATCACGATCAGGGCCGGCTTGCGCGACTTCTATCGCGAGCAGTTTGCGAGGTTTGGATTGAACTTCGATCGCCTGCCGAATTATCCCGATAAGCTGGTGAATCCGCGCAGTCAGGTCATCACTTTCGGTGCGGAGCGCGAATTCTTCAAAGGATTCTTCTTCGGCGCCGACTATGTGCATCAGCATTGGACCAACCTCGATCGCACGGTCGATCTGAACGCGCCGGCGCCTTTCACGCGCACGGCGCCCGGGCAGGTGAGAAGCGTAGCGGCGGCTAATGCGACGCGGCCGATTCTTCCGGTCAATGGCGGAGTCCGCCAGGTGAACGTGATCATGAATCTCGGCGTGGCTGATTACGATGGGTTGCAGACGCAGTTCACTTATCGCGGCAATCGCCGGATGTATGCGTCAGTGAGCTACACGTTGTCGAAGGCCACCAACACTTTCGAACCGGATGGCAATGGCATTGGACCAAACGAGAGCAACATCACGCAGCTGGGTGAGATCGAACGTGGGCCGAGCGTGGTCGATCAGCGCCATCGCGCGGTCATCACGTTCTATTACCATTTACCATTCGACATCACAGCCGGCACGGTATCGATGTTTGCCTCGGCGCGTCCGTTCAACGCCACTACAGGTGTGGACAACAATGGCGATGGTGCGAACAACGATCGCCCGGTGATCGATTCAACAGTCATCAGGAAGTCGGCATTTCGTGGCACGCCTACTTCCGACGTCGCCGCTTTCGTGGAGAAACGCTTCCGCTTATCAGAACACAAGAGCATCCTGCTCAGATTGGAAGGGTTCAATCTTTTCAATCATGGGAACTTCCTCGGTCGCGGAGTTACCACCTACGGTGATGCGCTGACACCGGCGCCTACGTTTGGGCAGTTTGTTGGAGGCGTAGGAACAGCTACGAATGCGATCCCGGCGTTTGCGAACATCGACCCGCCGCGGATGTTCCAAGTGCAGGCGCGGTTTGTTTTTTAATCTGCGTCGATCTGCGGCTAAACTGGTGGAACGTCTTCGAAAGGTAGATCACGCTGGAAGCTCTTATCGCGTCCGGCGACGTAGAGTCGCATCGCGAACCAAAGGATTCCGAGAGCGAGGGCGATCCAAATCACCGTCCATAGAATCGCTGGAATTCCTGTCACGCGCGCCATGTTCATTGCGTCAGTCTGCTGTGCCACTTGCTGGAACGGCGACGAGATTGACAGCAGTATCTTTAAATCAAAAAGCGCATTCAGCACGCACTGCACCGCCAGAAAACTGACGAAGAAAGTCGCGACGCGCGCGCTCGCAAACCTCGCGATCAAAAACAACCCGACAGAGATAACTATTCCCGCCAGCAGTGTAAAAGGTATT
>JBKPJS010000430.1:0-5183 GCA_046730815.1 Acidobacteriota bacterium | reverse complement strand
GAGGTGATTCCTCGATCAATTATTGACAAACGTCCTTCGGCTGAACTCGCGCCGGGACAGTTTGACGATCAGTCGCTTCCGCCGTACGACCAGCTCGATCGCGTGTTACGGTTGTACTTTGAGCAGAAGGCGACTCCGAGTGAGATTGTCGCGACCGGCTTTGAGCCCGGTTTCGTGCTCGATATTCTCAACCGCGTCGAGTCGCCCGCGAATGAATTCAAGCGCCGTCAATTGCCGCCCACGCTGATCATCTCGAGAAATGCGATCGGTGTCGGACGCCGGCGGCCGGTGACTCATCACTACAGGCGCGAACGCCTGAATTGCTAAACAGGATTGACAGGATTTTTCAGGATTGACAGGAAATTACGCGTAGCTGGCATAGACTGATTTGACTTTATCGATGAACTCGCGGCGGTCGACGAGATAGTAGAGTTTCAACTGACCGGAGCCGGCTACTTCATCCAACAGCTTTTCAAAAATCTCAAACTGATCCGTCGCCGCGATATTGTGCGCATCGAGGTAACCGCCCTTGCGCATGCGCCGGATCAACTCCATCAACGTCAATCTTCCTTCCAGCGTGCGCCCGCCGTGCTCGTGTGAGCGGCTAACCAGATACTGGACCAGGAGGCTCTCGTTGTAGAGCGGCGGCGCCAGGAATAGTCGCGAGCCATCACGTTCCCAGCCTTCGTGCAAACGTGACGAAGGGCGCACGCCACGCAATCCCTCAAACACTTCGATCCAATTCTGCTTCGGTTCTTTACGCTCGAGATACGCTCGCGTGGCTTGCAGCAACCAGCCCGCTTCACTGAGATCGAGCGATACTTTCAGAGTATCCAGCCAGTCGAAAAATGCGTTGCGCCGATCAGACTTCACCTCAATAACCGCAAACTGGTCCTTCTTCTTCTCAAGACTCTTGACCAGCTTCCGGCGCGGCGTGTCAGTAGTCTTTCCGCCTTCGATTGCGTAAGTATCGAGTCGCGCGTGCCAGCGCTTCGCGGCATTGCAGTACGGGCACCGCGGGTGCTTCTCGTCGCTATCAAAAAACGGACGAACAGCTTTTCTCGAAGTTAGCTCTGCGACAGTCGGACTGTAACGTTTGATTTCGGAATAGGCGGAACGCGGCGCGAGGCCGATCTGCTTGGTGAAGATGTCGAAGATGCAGGCGAGACAGACGAGAGTCGTGTATTCCGTAATAGTGCCGGGAGGGAAGCCACTAAGATCGAGTTCTTTCATAGCCGCAAAAAGGCACAAAGACACAAAAAAATCACTGCAAGGAGACAAGTGTTGGTTGAAGGTCATTATCTGTGTGGCCGATAGCGAGATCGAGTTCTGACTCGATGTCTCCGGTCGCGATACCAAACTTTTTGAAGTCGAAGAGTTGATGATCCAACAGATGCGATGGAACGGCATTGCCGGCTGCATTGAGCATCGATGAGCGGATGTGAGGAATCTCCTTTTCGAGTTCGGCGATCAGGTTCTTGATTCGGACACGCTTCAAGTTGGCCTGAGACCCGCAAAGATCGCACGGAATTATCGGAAACTCGCGTTCCGAAGCATACTTGGCGATGTCGCGCTCTGCGCAGTAAGCTAGTGGCCTGATGACAGTGTTGCGACCGTCAGTCGAACGCAGCTTGGGCGGCATCGCCTTTAGGGAGCCAACATAAAACAGGTTCAATAATAAAGTTGTGATAATGTCGTCCGCGTGATGCCCGAGGGCGATCTTGTTGCAGCCTTCTTCGACGGCGATGTTGTAAAGAATGCCTCGACGCAGGCGCGAACAGACGGAACAGTACGTTTTGCCTTCAGGAACGAGTCGTTTGACTATTGAATAGGTGTCGCGCTCGACGATGCGGAACGGAACATCGAGCTTGCTGAGGTACGCAGGCAGCACTTCAGCCGGAAATCCGGGTT
This sequence comes from Acidobacteriota bacterium, assembly GCA_046730815.1. Lineage (GTDB taxonomy): Bacteria > Acidobacteriota > Blastocatellia > Pyrinomonadales > Pyrinomonadaceae > PSRF01. The sequence goes on along the minus strand of JBKPJS010000430.1, from coordinate 3,272 downwards.
GTTTTTGGTCCAAATTCACTGCTAACAACTCAAATCTGACTGGCGCGCGGCGCTGAATGTCCAGCAAAAGGTCCAGTAACGTGTGGCTGTCTTTGCCGCCCGACAGGCAGACCATCACGCGATCGCCGTCGTCGATCATTCCAAAGTCGGCAATCGCTTCGCCCAGGCAGTGTAGTAATTTGGTTTTGATCCTGCTCTCGGTCGTCATTTTCAAGTCTCAGGATGCCATGAATTGTAATTTTCTTACAAAGCTAGACAGGAAGAGCTGAGTTTGTCTATGATGGTGAGCCCGCTTCTGTGCGGACGATCATTCGCGCTAGCATCCAAAGCTAGTAAAAATCCACGAACAAAAGGCAAGCGCGTCGTTTCGTTGCTTCAAAGGTTCCGACAGCCGGTGACTAAACTTCCGCGCCCCCATATTTACGGAGGTATAAGATGCTCAGGATAGGAAAAAATCCCAAGGATCAGGAAGATAACGACCACTCCAGCCATAAACCGGAGGTTCCTGATTTCTCTACTGCCAAGCCCTACTCCTCATACCAGGGAACAGCCGTTGAACCAAAACCGGCACCCGAAGTGGCGACGACAAGCGGTTCGCGCGCGATGACGGAGAGCGAAACGCTGGCTAAAGATATCAAGGAAGGCACGCTTAGCGGTTTCGTGGGCGGCGGTACTGTGGTCACCGGCGAAGCTAACTTCAAAGCCATGATGAGAGTGGACGGCCACCTGTCGGGCCGCGTCAGTTCCTCCAGCGGCACACTCATTGTGGGCGCAAATGGTAAGGTTGACGCAAACATTGAGGTCGCCGTGGCCGTAATTCATGGGACCATCAACGGCGACATCATTGCGACGCAGCGGTTGGAACTCGGCCGTGCCGCGAAGGTGAACGGCAACATTCAGACGCCGTCGCTGGTCATTGAGCAAGGGGCAGTGTTTGAGGGAACTTGCAAGATGGTGCAGATGACCCAAGCTGTCGACAAGGCCAGGAAAGATAAGAAAGAAGACCAGCCGCTCGACACCACCAAGATGCCGACCATGCGCGCGGATGCAAGCATGAAGTCGACGGAGATTCCCGCTGTCTCGAGCGTCGTTAGCTAGTTGATTTACAAGACCGTGTGAGAAGGGTGGTCCTGGGGGGCCACCCTTTTCTTTTTACAGGATTACAGGATTTGCAAGATTTACAGGATTTTCCCGTCAATCGTATTATTCGATCCATGCCGAACAAAATTATCGCTACGATTTTAACCTGCATTGTCCTCGCCTCGTTGAGTTTTGCTCAGAAACCAACGATTCCCACCGCGACACTCTTGTTAATCACGAAAGCGGAGGACGAGCGCCGCTGGGATGACGATCTGCGCAATCTATTTTCGAATCCCAATCCTTTCATTCGCAAACGCGCGGCACTCGCCGCCGGACGCATTGGAGCCGAAGACTCAGTAACTGCACTCACGAAATTGCTCGAACAGGATAAGGACGCAAGTGTTCGCTCAATCGCCGCTTTTGCGCTCGGCGAGGTTGAGTCTGAAGCCGGCGCTAACGCTTTGCTCGCGACACTGAAGAACAGGACTGCCCCCGCAGATATTCGGGCCAGAGCGATAGAAGCTTTAGGAAAAATCGCAGGGGCACTGCCCAAAGAACAGGAAGCGAGACAACGTGAGCTCGGCGCCGCCATTCTCGACGCATTTAAATCGGAAGCGCTTGATCAATCGACAATTCTGTTTGGCCTGACGGCAGCCCTGCGGTCCAAACCGGCAAACGCCGGCCCGACCATCGCAATGTTTTTGAGTCACTCGAATCCACGTGTGCGCGCAGATGCAGCAAACGCGCTCGCCCGCCTGCGACTCAACGATGGAAATGAACAACTGCTAAAGCTTTTAACAACGGATCTTGACCCCCTAGTGCGCGCCAATGCTGCTCGCGTCCTCGGCGTGACTGAAGACAAGCCATCGTTGGACGCACTGTTGGCCCGTGCAACGGAGGACAAGGATTCACGTGTCAGAGTGAGTGCAATCCGCGCACTTGCCTCACTCAAAGATCCGCGCGCTGCCGAACCATTGCTGAAACGCGGCGAACTTTTGGCCCAACAAAACATCGCTGAGCGACCTGCTGAGACAAACGAAGTGCTCGAGATCGCCACCACGATTGGACGATTGTGGGCCCAAAAAGAACATCAGGCCGCTGTGGCGTGGCTGCGCAAATTAAGCCAGGCTTTCACCCACAAGGATCCCGAAGTAGAGCTTGCATTCGTACGCATCGCACCTTCCACTTATCTCACGGACTTCGGAGCCGCCGGCCAGGCAAAGCGAAAAGTTCAAGAAACAATCCTGCTGGATTGGCGGGTCGCAGCCAGCGTCGCCGCGGGGTTGGGCGAGATTGCCGCCCTGCCAGATTCAGTGAAGAACAAAGCCGAGCTCGCCACCGCCGCAGAAACTCTGCTGCGCGCAATGCTCGACTATCGCAACTCCGGACTAACTATCAACACGCTCGTCGCCGTTCATTCTGAATACGCCATTCCCGATGTGCTTCGCTCCCTTGCCGCCTTCAAACCGCAAGATCTGCCAACACTCCTGCGCGCACAGCTCAACGAAAGCGACGTTATCGTGCGCAGCACTGCCGCCGATCTGTTGGGCGACCTGCCGCCTTCCGAAGAAAACACGCGCGCGCTGGCGGCGGCGTGGCCGCAAGCGACGAAAGACGCCTTGAACGATGCAGCGCTATCGGTCCTCGACTCGCTTGCAAAACAGAAAACCGCTGCCGCCAACGAGCAAATCAAAGCCGGTCTCAAATCGGGCGATCATCTTATTCGCCGCCGCGCTGTTTCTTTACTGAAAACAAATGGCGCTGGTGATTTTTCTTCTCAAATCGGAACGGTGCAAACCCGAAACACAGACGCGGATTATGCGCGTGCGCTCGCTCGCATTAGTAAGAATGTGCAGGCCGTAGTGACTACCAGTAAGGGTTCGTTTACTATTGAGCTTCTCCCCGAAGCAGCCCCGCTGACAGTTGATAATTTCGTTCAGCTTGCCCAACGAGATTATTATCGCAATGTCACCATTCACCGCGTTGTGCCTAATTTCGTGATTCAGGACGGTGATCCAAGGGGCGATGGGAATGGCGGGCCTGGATACCAGATCCGCTGCGAGATCAACCAGGTACTTTACGACCGGGCGGCAGTGGGAATGGCACTGTCGGGCAAGGACACCGGTGGCTCGCAGTGGTTTGTGACACATTCACCGCAGCCGCATCTCGATGGCGGCTACACGGTTTTTGGT
>JBKPJS010000429.1:0-4708 GCA_046730815.1 Acidobacteriota bacterium | reverse complement strand
GTTTAGGGGTTTGAGTTCGATGATGTTGCCCTGGCGCAGCACAGGGATATCCAATAGGCCCATCGACCACACGGCGCAACGCGAAGCAAATAACTGTAGGGGAAACGCGATTTTGTTAAAAATAATCGCCGGAATCGGGATCGCCAGAAACAGCAGACCCAGCGGCACCAGCAGCAGCCGTAGGAGACTCAAGCCCCAAAAATAAACGGTTATTCCGGCGAGAAGCAGGATAAGCGACAGTCTTTGCATGTACAGTTCAGCTCCGGCGACGCCTGCCCAGAGCGCTAACAGAGCAACGACAACCGCGGCGCCTCCCAAAAGCAAAGCCGGGCGTGCCGGCGCCCGCGCGAGTCTATCTCGCTGACTCCAAAGGATATAGCCGATAACTAAGGGGATTAAGAGACCGTGAGAGTAGTTTTCGTCGGTCCACCAGTCGTGGAACAACTTCACCAGCACAGTGGCATAGGCAAAGGAGATAGCGAAACTGATGGCGAGACCTTGCCACAGTTTCTTTGCGGCCGGGACACTCATTAAAATTCCCTTGATCGATTTCGCGAGAAAAGGGCATTTTTTCTTGCGAAACCGAGACTGACCTTAAAAATCTTCACCCGGGAGAGTAACGCGGGGAGAAGCTTATCTCAAATCGGCATCAGGTGACAAACACCGGAACGCCTTTGAACCAGATTTTAAACAGAATTAAAGAGTGCTTTATTCCTGAGTTGTGCCACCAAAAAGTATCCACAGATTACACAGATTCTATTTAATCAATCTGTGTAATCTGTGGATAAGACCCGAAACCAGGGCACTGCCGAGTTAAGGCAAGCGCTTCGAGATCACTGTACCGTGAGTCTCATCGGATTACTCCTGACGCCATTTACGATTAGAGTCAACTGAACAGATCCGGCTCCACGCAATTCCGGCACGAGCGCAACGTTCACCTGATCCAAGCCCACAAGAGTACCCTGAGCACCGGCAAACTCAACCGGCAACATGAAGACTCTGCCATCACCCAGGCGGGCCTCCACGGCTACTGATTCCGCGAGGTTTTCAAGAATTCGACCAGTCGCCAGCAGCAAATCATTACCGGTGTTTGTATTCGCAATTCCAGTGCTGATACCTGAAGCCAGAATGGTCAGTCGAGTCCTGGAAACCGGCAGGAACAGACCAGTGCCGTCTACCTTGAAGATTCCCGACTGAAAACCACCGCCGTCGAGAATTGCACCCTGCCCAGTCGAATCACCCATTTTTCCGAAGATCATGGGATTTAACCCGGTTACCGCCGCCGTGCCATGACTAATATAGCCTTCGCGTGAAGTTACTATGATCTCCGACAGACCTCCCGGCAAGCCACTCGGCACGACAAAGTTGATCTGTGTTGGGGTAACCTTCGTTAGTACAACCGCACGACCGTTAATCGTCATAGTGACATTCGCGAGCTCGTATTGAGGCGCGCTACTCGAAGCAGAGCCGGATTGTGTGCTGAATGGACTGGCTGATGTCGTCATTACTCTTGCAGTGTCATTAGGCGACACGATAAAGCCCCAGCCTTGTTGTGCACTTGTTTGACTTATCAGCAAATCGATGCGTGCGTTCACCTGATTAGCCTTGGTCAACGATTGCTGCGAAACCCCATCGCTAACCATGAGATCCTCACAGAAACTTAAGTATGCATCGATCTTGTTAACACGATCAGCAACTCCGCTTGAAGGTGATGCTTCTTTAGCCAACGCAGTACTCGACCGGGCGAGGAATAGAGCGGCAAATAAGTAACGATCGATCTGAGCAGCCGAATTGAACATCTTACGTTCGGCGGTAAAGTCCTCGTAGGTTTGTTCCAGATCTGCAACAACGGAATCGAGTGCAGACGCCGTCTGTGAACCAGTGCTGGAGGCCGAAAGGGAGCCTGAGGTAGTTAACTGACTCGTGTTCTTCCTGTTATTGCGCACACTCTTGAGAGCCTTGCTGATCTTAACAGTGACTGGGCCGGATGTAGCCGTGAGGCCACGGTTGTCCCGAACCTTGGCTGTTAACGCGTAAGTTCCCGCTACCATGTTGCTCCAGACCGTTGTGTAAGGTGTGGCTGTCGAACTGCCGACGAGCTGTGTGCCGGCGTAGAATTCGACGCTCGTAACAGAACCACCGACGTCAGACGCATTTGCTGCGATGGTTACGCTGCTACTCAAACTGAATGTCGAGTTGTTGATTGGGTTACTGATGCTAACACTCAGCGTTGTTGGCGTCGGCGTTGGATTTGGTGTCGGCGTTGGTGTCGGTATCGGTGTTGATGACGGCGTTGGTGTCGGTGTTGGAGATGGCGGCAGCGTGGCGTTTAACGCCGCAATCAGCACGTCAATATTGCAACCGGGATCAGTGCCATTAATACCGGCGCCTTTGTATGGCGAGTAAGAGGCCAATCGATAGTTGCCGTTTTTCCAATCTACGAATCCAACTGCGTCAAGGTTAGTGGGCGCGTAATTACCCGCCGGATATATCGACTCCAGATTCGAAGGTGCGTTGACTTCCTTTGCGATCACATTGGCGGTAACAACACCGCCCGGGAAGTAATACGCGATTGAGTCATTTCCAATTCCGTGACCACTTCCAAATATGCCGTACTCATTGTGCCGCGAAATATTGTTGCGATAGATAAACCCGGTACTGGGTGCGTAGTCCGATGAGACGACGTTGCCCGTATGAAAGGCTGTGTTGTTCTCTATAGTGACGGAATCGGCGCCGTTCGTTACGGTAATAAACACCCCATTGCTGCCGAACCTTGGACCATCGACCTGGAACAGGTTATTTGCGATACGTAATCGTCGCAGCCGGACCTCGGTCGGCGCGGGTGGCTCATCCGCACCAAGGATGTTCGCTCCGGCCCCCGTGTTTCGAATGATGTTATTTGTAAATTGCACATCCTCTATCAAGGCCCAGGAGCCTGAATCGCTGGGACGCGGCGTAAATTGAATCGCCCATCCAGCTTGAGCGTCCGTCCAGTTACCTTCAAAAACGTTACCGTCAACTGTTACATTTCGCGCATTCTTTAGTTCGAAAAGGTTCTTGACGGACCAATGAATGCCAGCGTATGAAGGATCGTTGACATACCAGGTAAGCGACTTCCAAACGTAGTTGCGACGAAACTCTACAACAGTGGGTGTAAGGTTAGGTATCGAGGCAGGAGATCCGCCCAGCATAAAATTCTCCCCAGCACCGCTGAGAGAGTTGTTGATTATGTGATAGTTTCCACCACCATTCCATCCGCCAATAGCCTGAGAATCGTATCCTTGTCCGTGACATTCAGTGAGCCATGAATTAGTGACATCTGTATTGGAAGAGTTCAATGCTAAGCAACGCTGCATCTCTTGAGAGGTGTCCGCATGTAACCATGATTTATCAATGACGAAGTCATGTGGCATTTCCGATAAGGTATCTTGCGCGCTTCCCGAAACGCCCAGTTCTATAATTCGAGTCCCTTGGCCAGCAGGAGGCATGAGATTCAGTCCCAAAAACTTATAGTGATGCGAACCTGGAGTAGCGGCAAAAACAGGCTCGGTGCTATAGAAGGAACTTACTCGGGCCATCAGCCTGCTGACATCCGATGAGGGAGTCTTCGAATAAAAATCTCTTACGGGAATTTCTTCATAACGCGATGACTTAATAACGATGTATTCAGAGCCTGACTTATTTGGAAGGGTACAGCTACACCTGTAATCTGCATCAGCTTGCAATACAATTGTGTCGCCTGGTTGAGCCGCGTTGATTGCACTCTGTAGGCTGCCGCCGGCCGGTACGGTTATCGTTGCTGCCCTGGTAGTAGATGCGAAAGAAATTGCAATTAGTAAGACGGACAACGCGATGGAGAATCGAAGTAACGTTCTACCGACTCGAACGCCATGAAACATGGGGGAACCTCCACTGAATTGGACGATGTCGATGAATGGCCGAGTTGAAGGCGGGTCAGCACGTTGTTGAGGTCACGCGTGATCAACCTACTGACAAATTTCCGTCACATCGAAGGAACGCAGTTGATTAGTTATTACGTTATTGAAGGTTGAAGGAAGAAACCGATGGTGAGTCAGCAGGGGGCTTGCTGATGAATTCGGAGTTGCAGCCGACTAACTACAAAAGCTCGACGCTTCTTGTCTAAGCAAACCAGGAACGTGAGCTTTCGCACGCACGATGGGGCAATCGTTAACGGCTGTCTTCGATCGCCTTCGGCAACCAGACTATCTAGGCCCAATGACCCAGACTCACGGTTTTGCGTCCCTGCCTCGCAACAGGTTTGCCTTTATCGGAGCAATCACCTTAAAAGAGCTTGCGGCTCCTCAGAAACGGAGCACTCGTATTACACCGGATTGACCGGTGTTTGTCAACATTTAACTTTCCAGTCATTGTGACCGAGAGTGAAACGGTTTTCCAGCACGATTGTTTTACAGGATTTCAGGATCGACAGGATTTACATGATGAGTCTGAACTGATCCTATCGAGATTTGCGGGCGTAGATAGCGTAGTTGCGATGATCGTAGATTTGACTATATTCGTCGGCCAATAGCCGGAGCGTGTAGTCATAGATTTGCCGGTCACGATCTTTGCTGCTCTCAATCGAATATGCGGACTCAGGGTCGATGACTATGTAATCGAATCTTTTTCCACTGTTGTAGCCGTACAGCGGGTCGTTAAGCACATTGTCGGGAAAGCCAAGACCTAAAGC
>JBKPJS010000428.1:0-16571 GCA_046730815.1 Acidobacteriota bacterium | reverse complement strand
GCGCCGCCTTTTACGTGGCTGAACATACAGACAACGATACAGAGAGAGACGACATGTATCGCGAAGGCATCGAGGCTGGTAAAGCAGCGATTGCGCTTCAGCCAAATAAGGCGGACGGTCATTTCTGGTTGGGAGCGAACTACGGTGGCAGCGCGGCGCACAGCACGCTCGCCAACCTTTCAAGCTTCCAGGACATTAAAGGCGAAATGGAAACCGTGCTGAAGTTAGACGAGAGTTATCAGGGCTATAGTGCGTATCTCGGTCTCGGCCGGCTTTACCTGCAAGCGCCGCGAGTGATGGGTGGAGACGTCGCGAAAGCGATCGAGTATTTGGAAAAGGGAGTCAAGCACAATCCGAATAACACGCTGATGCGGGTTGATCTGGCGGCGGCTTACGAAGCGAACAATCGCGATGCGGAGGCAAAAAAGCAGATTGAAACCGTGATGGCGACCACGCCCGACCCGACGTACGCGCCCGAGCATAAAGATGCAGTTGAGAAAGCGAAAAAACTTCTGGAAAAAATTAACCACAGATGACACGGATCAAAGCCACGGATGAAATCCGTATTTTCCGTGTAATCCGTGGCTACTTTTTCGTTAACTGCCGGATCTCTTCGAGAGTGCGTTTGTGTTGCTCGAGTTTCTGGCCGGCCTCGCCGAGTTTTCCTTGCGAGGTCAGTCGCTGGTAATCCTCAAACTCCTGAATGGCCCTGTTGACTAACTGTTGCAGATCCTGAGCTGGTGTCGCTGAAGGCGCCGGACCCGAAGGAGACGCAGAGCTCGTTTCAGAAGGAGGAGCAGGAGCCTTGGCCGCCTCACCGAACAAACTATTCATCGCTTCCGCAAACGTCTGCCCGTACGCAAGTTTTTCCTGAGTTGCCAGCACAACCAAACGAAGCTCCGGCATCGGACTGTTCTCAGACTGTAAATACACAGGCTCGACGAACAATAGCGAACGGCCCATCGGTATCACCAGCAAGTGGCCACGTATGACGCGAGACCCCTGCTGGTTCCAAAGTGTGAACTGTCCGGAAAGCTGCGCGTTCTGGTCGATACGCGCTTCGATCTGAAGTGGTCCATCGATGAGCCTTGACTTGGGAAAGTTGTAGACCAGCAGCTTGCCATAGTTTTCGCCGTCGCTGCGGCCCGCCATCCACCCGATCATGTTGTTCCTGCTGGCGGGCGTAAAAGGCAGAATCAGGACAAACTCATTTTTCTGCTGCTCTCCCGGCAACTGCATCAACACGTAGTAAGGATCTATCGGCACATTCTTCTTCTTGTTCTGCTCGTCTAGCGTCACCTGCAAGGCGACGTTCCAAACATCCTCGCGTTGAAAAAACACTTTCGGATTCTGCGTGTGGTAAAGGCTATATACCTCACCCTGAGCACGCACTAGCGTTTCGGGATAGCGAACGTGCGCCCGAAGATCGGCAGGCATTTGGTTCGCATCCTGGAAAAGATTCGGAAAGATACGCCGGTAGGCTGCGATGATCGGATCCCCGTTGTCGAACACGTAAAAGCGAGCAGTGCCGTTGTACGAATCGATCACGACCTTCACGCTGTTGCGGATGTAATTGAGCGTGTTGTCGGCGACGTTGTGATGACTGGAATAAGGAAAGTAAGACGACTCAGTGTAAGCGTCGATCATCCAGAACAGCCGGCCATCATTTGACACCACGATGTATGCGTCGTCGTCGTAAGTCAAAAAAGGCGCAACGCCGTTGATGATGTCACGAATGTTCCGGTTGATAAGCACGCGGCTTTCACTAGTGACATCGTTAGAGAAGGGCAGCTTGGAAAGGTCGCCAATGCTCCAGGCCAGCAGCATGCGCCGCAACCGGTTGCCGATGCGTATTCCGCCAGTTCCCTCGTAAGTCGTGGTCGCGTTGGTATCCCCCTGGGGAAAGTCGAACTCCTTCTGCCCGGTCTTGACGTAAACGTAACGATCGGTGAGTTCGCCAAAATAGATCTCGGGACGAGTTATCTTGACCTCGCCGGCAGTCGACTCCACCGGCATATTTGATAAGACAAACTGCGGCAGACCTTCCGGAGTGAAGCCGTTGGCGCTGTTCATCGTCACACCGTAACCGTGCGTGTAGATCAGTCGTTCATTGATCCAATTGCGCGACGATGGCGGAAGTTTCGCATCGTTGATCTCGCGCGGCGCGATCATCATCTGGCGCATTTGACCGCCGGCCACGTAACGGTCCACGTCGACATCGGGAAAATCGTAGTACGTGCGTATTGCCTGGATTTGACGCAGCGTGTCTTGCAGCGCGTGCCAGTCCCAGAGACGAACATTTTCAAGACTTTCGCGATTGTTCGACAGGTCAAGAGCAGCGACCGAGTTTTCCGCCTCAAAGTCGCGCAGCTCGATCTGATCGAGCGCAAAACCTCTTCGCGTCCATTCGATGTTGTGCCCAATGTACGGCGACTCCCGATCGAGCTCGTTCGGCTTCACTATAAAACCCTGAATGTAAGACGGTACGAGCACCACTCCGATGACGTAGGTCACGACTGGCAGAGCAAGAGCGATGAGCAACAGGCTGAACCGCCGCACCGCGAAGGCGTTCACCAACAGGATGATTGCGGCGATGATCAATGCAACACAGACGAAGAGAAGTGCCGGGAGCGTGTAATGGGCTTCCGTGTAAGTCACTCCGGAAAACGTCGGGTGGTCCTCCCACAGGAAAGGGAAGCGTGAAAGATAGGTGCGCCAGCTAAGCACTATTAAGAAGAGTGCGAGGGCGCAACAGACTGCGCGAAATGCAGCGCCCGACGACCAGCGCACGCTCGGCTTGAGCACAGTTTGCGGCAGGCCCAACAGTGAATACGCAATCGCAGCGCAAAGGATGATGAACGTTACCCCGAGCAGCCAGGAGCTGAGCAAATCGTAAAGCGGCAGCGAGAAGAGATAGAAACCGAGCGACTTCCCGAATATCGGATCGTAGATGTTTGTCGCAGGCTGATTCCAGAAGAGCGCGAACTGGCGCCAGTGCTCCTTTTGCTGGAAGCCGTAGATTAGACCGAAAAGCGCCGAGATGATCCAGCCAAGCGGTCGAATGACTCTTGCGGGTGAGAATTGAAATGGCTGGTTGTTGAGAATGACGGTCCTGCTCTCAAAAGCGTAGGCGCCAAAGAGTCTTTGGAAGAGCAGGAACGTGGCACTCAGTAACAGCGCCGTGATTATGGCAGAGCCGGCGAAGAGTGCGAGTTTGGCTTTAAAGACGTACCAGTAGACTGACGAATAACCGAGTGACTCGAACCAGAGTGCCGAGAGATAGATCGAAAGGATCCGCGAGACTGAGACCAGCAGGAGGAATGCAGCTACGACGAGCCAGATTTTCAGACGACGCCGTTTGCGTGGTCCTACATCGATCACGTCCACATCACGGAGGTTACTCACGCGGGTAGCATACCTTTATTGATGAAATCTAGCCACGGATAACAAGGATGATGCAGATCAAATCCATATCATCCGTGTTTATCTGTGGCTCGTGTATAATCGCTGGAATGTTGACCCCGGAAACAGTTTTACAGGGGCGTTACCGGATCGTGCGCCAGCTCGGGCAGGGCGGCATGGGCGCCGTTTACGAAGCAATCGATCAACGTCTCGACACAACAGTCGCCCTGAAAGAGACCTTGTTTGCCGACGAGCGTTTGCGAAAGCAGTTCGAGCGCGAGGCGCGGCTGCTCGCGCGATTACACCATCCGGCGCTCCCGCGCGTCAGCGACCATTTTTCCGAAGGCGATGGCCAGTTTCTTGTAATGCAGTTCATCCCCGGCGCTGATCTGTCGGAGATGATGAATCGAAAGCGCGGTCCGTTTCCTGCCGATCAGGTCCTGACATGGGCGGATCAACTACTCGACGCCCTCGATTACCTTCACACACAAGATCCGCAGATAGTTCATCGCGACATCAAGCCACAAAATTTAAAGCTGACCTCGCGCGGTCAGATCATTCTGCTTGATTTTGGACTTGCAAAAGGCCAGGCGGGAGAGATCTCACGAGTAACAACTTCGGCAAGTATCTTCGGCTACACACCCAACTACGCACCGTTGGAACAGATTCAGGGGTTGGGAACAGACTCGCGCAGCGATCTTTATTCGTTAGGCGCGACGCTCTATCACCTGATGACCGGAGTGAAGCCGCCTGATGCGTTGACGCGCGCCGCTGCGCTTGTGAATGGCCAGCCTGATCCCCTCGTGAAGGCGAGTGAAGCAAATCCGGCGGTGGCACCGGAAGTGGACCATGTGCTCGGAAAGGCGATGGCGCAGAGTCGTGAACAGCGTTACGCCAGTGCGTCGGACATGAGAAAAGCCCTGCACGCCACCGAGCAGGCTTCGACGATAGTAAATCGCGGCGAAGCTCAGACGGTGCTGTTTCCCTCGGCGGCCAGGACGGTGGCCGCGCCGACACAAACAATCGCCAGGCCGGAGACTGTTACCGCAACGACCGGCGATACGACTGTAGTGAGAACTGGACCACGTAGACGAATATTACCGTGGGTGTTGTCAGCAGCCGCCCTGTTGGTTTTAGCTTGTGGTGTCTTCGGTTTCTTCGCCCTGCAAAAGCGGAATAGCGACGTTGTGCAGGTGACGGACTCCACGCCAACTCCAGTTGAGAGTCCGGCTGTGAGCACACCCACAGTGGCGCCGCAGGAGAACAAACCTGTTCAGGAAGCCATCAGTCAATCCACGCCTGTGCCGAAGAAACCCGAGAAGCCTACGCGCAAAGATGAAAAGAAGAACAACGATTCTGAAGAGCCGCGAGTTGAAGCTGAGGTGCCGGGACATGAGGAAGAACCTCCTGATGTTCCAACACCACCAAACCTTCAAGGTCCTGCACGGCCGCGGCGAGGACACATCAAGTTTTTGCCCGGCGGCGTGATGATCCGCACTTTTCCTGACGGGTCACAGATAATTACGACGGCAGACGGAATGCGAGTCCTGATTACGAAAGACGGAAAGAGGCAGGTTCTTAATCCGGCTCGACCGAATCGCCACAGAGCTATTCCTGAACCGACACCATAGCCATAGTTGCGGCCGTGGCAAAAATTAATTAGAGCTTCCTGTACGTAGGGAGAATTCAAATGAGAAAGTCGAAAACCGCACGCGGTGTTTTTCTGCTGGTTACGATCTGTGCGTCGTTGGCAATGCTCAACCCGGCGAATGTTTCCGTTCGCGCGAAGGCCGAGAGACCGGTGGCTGCAAACATCAGACTAACGCCACCGGCCCCCGTGTTCGACGAGAAAGAACGTATTGCCGAGTTGAAGCAGCGACGAGAGCGTGTGGCCCAAAGCGTTGGCCCACAATCGTTCATGATTCTCTTCAGTGCCGAACCACGAGTTTATGCGAACGACGTCACTTATCCGTATCGACAGGAAAATAATCTGTACTACCTCACCAACTTGAAGCAGAAGGGCGCGACGCTCGTCTTGCTGCCGGGCAATACAAAGGTTCGCGAGATCCTGTTTCTACCACGGCGCAATGCGGGCGCCGAAACGTGGACCGGCCACATGTACACGCCCGAAGAGGCAAACCAACTCTCAGGCATCCGTGAGATCTGGCAAGCGAGCGAGTTTGAGCCGTTCATCAAGGCGCTGCGCAATCGCCAGCCTTACCGGCCAAGTCCTGAAAACGTTTTCATGTCTGATCTGCCTGCCACGACGACGTTAACCAACGATCATGGCTTCACGACGTTGTTCGATGCCGCCGCAAAAGGAGAGGCCGGACTGTTTATGTTGATGCCGGGCCAGGGTGAAAGCCGCGAGTACAAGCAGGAGCAACACTTTGCCTCCGAGTGGTCCATGACAGCCTCGGGCTACAGCGTCAAAAATGCCTGGCCAATCTTTACCCAGATGCGGCTGGTGAAGTCGCCGATGGAACTGCGCATTCTCCGGCACGCGATCGACATCAGTATCGAGGCGCACCAGCGTGCGTGGGCGGCGGCCGGCAGTGCCAAGTGGGAATATGAAGTCGATGCGGAGATGGCCTACACGTTCAAGCTCAGGAACGCTGACAACTGGGGCTATCCGGACATCGTCGGGTGTGGTCCAAATGCGACGACGCTTCACTACATCGAATCGCAGGGCCCGGTGAAGCAGGGCGAGCTGCTCCTGATGGACGTGGGCGCTGAATACGATCACTACACAGCCGACATCACGCGCACCTTTCCAGTGAATGGAAAATTTAACCCGCTGCAAGCCACTGTCTACCAGATTGTTTACGACGCGCAGGAAGCAGTGGCGAAGGCTTCCAAGCCGGGCGCTGCGTTGTCAGACGTAAATATGGCAGGGACTGAAGTGATCAAAGATGGGCTTTTGAAGCTGGGGCTGATCACCGATCGCAATTCAATGCAGCACCGGGTTTGGTTCATGCACGGAACGTCGCACTGGCTTGGGATGAATGTGCATGACGTGGGTGGCGGATCGAAGTTCGTGCCGGGAGTTGTGTTCACCAACGAGCCGGGGATTTACATTCGACCTGATGCATTGGACCAGATGCCGTTTGGCTGGAAGCAGGAAGACTGGGACAAGTTCAAGGAGGCGGTCCGTCCGGCGTTTGAGAAGTACAAAGGAATCGGCGTCAGGATTGAAGACGACATGGTCATCACGGCTGATGGCGTACGCTGGATGAGCGAAGCTTTGCCGCGGAAGATCAACGAGATTGAGGATTTCATCGCAAAGGCGAGACGCCAGTCTGAGTAAAACTTAGCCGCAGATTGACGCGGATGAACGCGGATCCAATCTGCGTTCATCCGCGTCAATCTGCGGCTTAATGTTTCCGACAGATGTTCCGTAGCCACCCTGAGAACCACCTCAGGGCCGTTCGAAAAAAGCCGTGCTGTGGTGGTGGCTCACCCACCGCAGTCGCTGCTTCCGCGCCTAAGCTGGTGAAGAACTGCGTCGCCATCATCTTAGCCGTGCCCTGAATCATTCGCTGGCCCACACTCGCAATTGTGCCGCCAACCTGAACGTCGCCCGAGTAACTCACCTTCGTCCCGTTTTCCGCTTGTTCGAGATCCAAATCGCCCGAACCTTTGAGAAAGCCAGGCGAGCCTTTGCCGTCGACAACGATGCGAAGGTGTTCAGGCTCGCGCAAGTCCTCGAGCCGCGCCGTTCCGTTGAATACGCCCTTGATCGATCCGACACCGGCGCGGATCGTTGCTGCAAACGTGTTCTCCGCAGTTTTTTCCAGACGCTCGCAACCGGGAATACAGCGTTGCAATACCTCCGGAGTTATGAGGCATTGATAAACACGTTCTCGAGGTGCGTCGAGTTGGTGAGTGCCTTCCAGTTTCACTGCACGTTGGCCTTCGCCGTCTGAATCGCGCGGCGCGCATGCACCTCAGCGAGATGACATCGATATTCGCTGGAGGCGTAAAGGTCCGAGTTTGGATCGATACCATCGCAGACGTGTGTGCCGGCCGTAGCGATCGCATCATTGTCAAGATTCGTCCCGGTTAGAGCTCCTTCGACACCTTTTGCGCGATACGCTTTCGTACCCACGCCCGTGACGCCAATCGCGGCTGCCTTGCACGAGCCATCGTCATTCAATTCAAGATGAACGGCGATACCAACGACTGCGAAGCCGGACGCCGGATGAGGTACCTTTTGATAGGCTTGGCCAAAGCGCCCTGATGGTTTTTTAATGCGAACTTCTCGCAGTATCTCGCCGGGCTGAAGATCGGTCGTGAGGAGATCGACAAAGAAGTTCTCGGCTTTGACGATTCGTTCACCATTTGGTCCGGCTAACACCAGGTCGGCTCCGAGTGCGAGTACCGCGGCGGGCCAATCACCAGCCGGATCGGAGTGCGCGATACTGCCGCCGATCGTTCCCTTGTTACGCACCTGAACGTCGCCAATACTCTTCGCGCATTCAGGCAGCAACGGGCAGATGCGCTTCAGCAAATCCGACGATTCCAACTGGTAGTGCGTTGTAGTTGCGCCAATCAGGATCTGATCGCCTTCCTCGCGGATGTAGGCCAGCGACTTGATGCGCCCAATGTCCACTAGCAACTGCGGCTGCGCGAGACGCAGTTTCATCGCCGGAATGAGACTGTGGCCACCTGCGAGAATCTTGGCGCCATCGAGATCGCTCGCCAGCAATGAGACCGCCTCTTCCAACGTTGCAGGCGCCTGGTAATCAAATTGTGCCGGAATCATTATTCACTCCTTCTTTATCCGCTTTCATCCGCGTTCATCTGCGGCTAATTTCCATTGATAATTCGCCACACGTTTTCTGGTTTGATCGGCATGTCCAAATGGCGCACGCCAAACGGCGCGAGGGCGTCGACTATCGCGCCAACAATTGCCGGTGTCGCTCCGATCGTGCCTGCCTCGCCAACACCTTTGACACCCAACGGATTCACCGGCGACGGAGTCTCGGTGCGGTCCAGCTCAAAATCCGGAATGTGTTTGGCGCGCGGCACGGCGTAGTCCATGAGAGTGCCGGTCAACAACTGTCCCTGCTCGTCGTAGACCACTTCTTCATACATCGCCTGTCCGATTGATTGAACAATACCGCCGTGAACTTGCCCGTCAACCAGCATCGGATTGATCACTCTCCCGCAATCATCGACCGCGACGTAGCGCAAAAACTTGATGTCGCCGGTTTCATGATCGACTTCGACAACGGCGATGTGAGTGCCGAAAGGAAACGTGAAGTTCTTCGGTTCGAAGAAGTAAGTCGCCGAGAGGCCTGGCTCAGTGTCCGGAGGTAATTCCTTCGCGAGGTGCGCAGCGAGCGCGATGTCCTGAATCGTCAAACTCGATTTACCTTCGGTCTGCGGTTCGGGCAATGCGCCAGCAGGTGCTTCACCGACCGGCACGACCGGTTCGGAGGTGCCTGTAGCGCCTGCTGCTGCGGCTGCCTGGAGCGAATACTTCCCACCTTCGAACGAAAGGCGTGACGCATCAGCCTTGAGCATATGAGCCGCAATCTTGTGGGCCTTCTCTTTCAGTTTTTGAATCGCGACAAAAACTGCCGTGCCGCCGACGGCGGTCGCGCGGCTGCCAAACGTGCCGATGCCATATTGCACGACACCCGTGTCACCGTGAATCACAGTTACATCGTTGATGCCGACACCCAATTCATCCGCGGCAATCTGCGCGAACGATGTCTCTTGTCCCTGACCGTGCGGCGATGCGCCCGTCAATACTGTTACTTTTCCGGTAGGCTCGATTCGGACAGTGGCACTTTCCCAACCGCCGGCAGGCATCGCCTGAGATGGACCAAGCGCACAAATCTCGACGTACGTCGAAACGCCGATACCGATCAGTCGTCCATCATGACGCCCCTGCTTCTGTTCTTCACGTAGCTGCGCGTAACCAACGATTTCCTGCGCCTTGTTAAGAGCAGCCTCGTAGTCGCCGCTGTCGTAATCGAGACCGGTCGCAGTGTGGAATGGAAACTCACTTGGCGATGGAAAATTTTTGCGACGCACTTCCGCGGGATCAGCTTCGAGCTCGGCAGCGACGAGGTCCAGCGCGCGTTCGACGACGTAAGTGGCCTCCGGCCGGCCCGCGCCTCGATAAGCATCGGTAGCCATCTTGTTTGTGAAGCACCCGGTGATGTTCATTTGAATGGCCGGAATCTTGTACGCGCCCGACAGCATCAATCCGGTTAGTGTGGGAATCGCCGGCGTGAGCAGTTGATGATAGGCGCCTAAATCGGCAAAGACGCTGTAACGCAAACCGGTAAGAGTGCCGTCGTTCTTGAACGCCACTTCGATGTCGCCAACCTGACCGCGCCCGTGAATCGTAGCTTGCATATTTTCGCGTCGCGTTTCGATCCACTTGACTGGTTTGCCAAGCTGCATGGAAATCCATCCCAGCAGTGCCTCTTCAGCGTAAACATTCAACTTCGATCCAAAGCCGCCGCCGACCTCCGGAGTAATCACGCGCAATTTGTTTTCGGGAATTCCAATCATGAGCGCGACTTGAGTGCGCATGAGGTGTGGAATCTGGGTCGAGGACCAAATGGTCAGCTCTTCTTCACCGGGAAAATAGCGAGCCAGGACGCCACGCGGCTCCATCGCGATCGGCGCAAGGCGCTTGTGAAGCACACGTTGTTTGACAGTGCGATCGGCCGCCGCGAATGCCGCGTCGATGTCGCCTTCGCCGGACGTCAACTTGTAGGCGATGTTGGTGCCAAAATTTTCGTGGATGACTGGTCCACCGGCGGCGGCTTGTTCCACGTCAGTCACTACGGGCAGCTCTTCATAGTCCACCATCACGAGATCGACGGCATCTCGCGCTGCGTAGCGATCAGTGGCGACGATTGCGGCGATCGGGTGGCCGACGAAGTAAACCTTGTCGGTGGCGAGCACTCGATGATCGGGAACTTTCAACTCAGGCAAGGCACTGGCGCAAGGCACTGGTCCGAGTTTTCCAGAGACATCCTCGCCGGTGTAGACGGCCACGACACCCGGCAACGCGCGGGCGGCTGACGTATCGACACCAGTAATTTTGGCGTGCGCGTAGATCGAACGAACAAAGGTGACGTGCAACGTGCCCGGCAACGCAACGTCGTCGACATAATGTGCCAGGCCTCGGATCAGTCGAGGATCCTCAGTGCGTTTTACTCGTTGGCCAACGTAATTATTTGGCATATAAGCCTCCGATTATGTCCCTTGTAGGGGTGGCCCCTCCGTGGCCACCCGTTTCCGGCCTTAGACGAGCGCTTCGGGTGGCACGGAGGGCCACCCCTACAAAGGCCCAAGTAACAGTTCAAGATCCAGCCGCCTTCTTCGCTGCGTATTCAACCGCTTCGATGATGTGCTGGTAACCAGTGCACCGGCACAGATTGCCGTCGAGACCGTGACAGATCTCTTCGCGCGATGGCGCGGCGTTCCTGTCGAGCAGTTGCGCCGCAGTAACGATCATGCCCGGCGTGCAATAGCCGCACTGTAGCCCGTGTTTCTCCCAGAACCCTTCCTGAACGGGATGCAGTTCTCCATTCTGCGCCAACCCCTCGATCGTCGTTACCGAGGAGCCGTCAGCTTGAACAGCGAAGACCGTGCATGACTTCACAGCCTGCCCGTCCATCATGACGGTACACGCCCCGCACAGCGACGTTTCACAGCCGACGTGCGTACCCGTCAGGTCCAAAACGTCACGCAAATAATGAACGAGGAGCATGCGTGGCTCGACCTCATCGGTATGAGAGACACCATTCACACTCAGATTGATAGCCTTTTTCATAAGCTACCTCACTTCTGAAAATTTAGTTTGTGAAGAGTTATTTCTGACGCGAACTTCTAAGCCACTTTGCAGCGAAAGTCAATGCAACTCTGCCAACAAAGGAGCACAAACTCATTTGCGCTTCTTGTCCCCGTTTGTTGCTACACGGTCGCTTTGTGAATCCGTCGCTTCAAGCGGTGGATGCTTCTGCGGACCACTTTGAGTTGCGCGTGATCGTGAGCCGAGAGTGCCGCTGCTCGTTGCGTCTTCAACTCACGAATCCGCGCCTTGATTGAGGTCTTGTCGACGCCCACTACCGCGTGATGCTCGTGTTGAATGCCCAGCGCTTTTGAAAGTCCCACGATCAGATGGTCCTTGTTCATCTGCGTGTAGCCCTGGACAGCTTCGTGTTCGATGCCTTTCGCCATTTCGCGCAGCTCTGCCACTGTCTTGTGTCTTAGTTGTTCGTACGTAACTTCTGCCATCGGAAGCTCCTATTCAGCTTTGTGTCACTGCAAAAATCTGATCGAGATGATGCCGCAGGTGGTCCACGTAGTCGCGTATCAAATACTCGAGCGTCGCCGGTTGATTCCGTTCTACAAGATTGAACGCGATTTGATCCAGGCTATGGCTCTCACGAGGTTTCGTCAGGATATTTTCCGGTATGACTGAAACGACGTGGAGCAGATGAAGATTGTAAGCACTCCAGAGCTGGATCACATCAGGCCACGACTCGTCACGGTATTTCTGCGAGCTTACCCAGCGCTCCTGCTCGTAACCGGGAAAGATGAGATCGTCCGTGAATTGCGCGCGGACGAAACGCTGATGATTGTTCGCGGCCGAGTCGACTAAGTGACCGAGAATCTCGATCGGCGCCCAGTTATCTTCGGAGGTTCCGCGACGACTCTGCTCGTCAGTAATACCCTTCAAGCGGTTGGTTGTGTTCAGGATCGTCTCGCGAAAATCTTTTAGAAACTGGTTGTAGCCATTCTGTGTGGACATGGATGCTGATAATAGCCCAAGCGCACGCCCAAGAAAACTTCTCCCGGAGAGGCGCAAAGAAACTCATAGCGTTACACGGGCCAGCGAGATAGCGCGGGTGCAAAGAATGATCTCCTCGGAAGGCTGCGATCGTCTCTTAAGGATCCGCCCGTAACAATCACGGGTATCGGCAAAGGTCGCCTCGTTGATGTTGGACCAATTATTTTGGGCACCGGCTCTCGACGAGTACCGAAGTCACCAATCGCTCGAATGTATGGAATGACTAGCCTGAACTGGTTGTTCTACCAGTCCGTCTATCAAAGCGCTCTTCCTTCCTATGAAATGCAGTCAAGATTGAAGACCAGCCGGACGGGAGCTATGGTCTCGGGAACAATCGTTCAGGAGAATGCGCCTGCGAACTGGGCAATGGTCTTGCCAGTCAAGTTTTCGTTTGGCGCCAGGCAAGAAGCGATGGGGACAGTGTTTGTCCAGGGAGCTTCGAGTCCATTTCAGATCAAGTTACCGATGCGTCCAAAGAAGGTTGAGCTCGATCCCGATCGTTTTATCCTCGCGGAGCGAATTTCGAGAAAGGCAATTGAGACAGGATTACAGGTTTACAGGATTAACATGTAAATCATGAAAATCCTGTAATCCTGTCTGGAACAAGCGGCATCAAACGAGCGTTTAAGTGGCATGCGGCGGTTCTCGAAAATCTTTGCAGTGCTGGCGGTGACGTTGTTGATACTGGTGGTCACCGGTGCTTATGACACTTTGCACTTCTACGCCCGCGTTGCCAGGCTCTACACTCAAACGCCCGAATCCAGGATTGCGATGCCTTTGGAAGATGTCTCAAAGAGGGCAATCGCCAACACCTGGCATGCGCCACGCGGCACAGGACGCCAGCACGAAGGTCAGGACATCTTCGCTCCAAAAGGCACGCCAATTCTGTCCGCAACGAACGGATTCGTCTACAAGATCGGCGAGAACAATCTCGGCGGCCAGACAGTTTCAGTAATCGGCTCAGGCGGTCGCGTTTACTACTACGCACATCTCGACAAGTACGCTCCCGGCTTGGTAGTCGGAGATCGGGTTTCAACTCGCACAGTGCTCGGCTACGTTGGAACTACGGGAAATGCACAAGGCACGCCGCCGCATCTTCACTTCGGTATCTACACGATGAGCGGCGCGATCAATCCGCTGCCACTGCTTACGGATCGCACCGCGCACACACAAACAGTCCGCAGATTACGCAGAAACCAATCGGTGCAATCTGTGGATTGACTCTTCTGCAGCTTCGAGCTTATTGTTTCGCGACAAATTAATACGTCCCTCGGAAGGAGCTCACGCATGCGAATGCGATCCCGCTATCTCTCTGTCTCGATTCTTGTTCTCGCGTTAGTCGTCTCAATATTTCTCCTGGCCCCACGTTCTGAAGCGAACAGTTCGCCTCAAGATCCGCCCACGCCACCCGCCGGAGGCACCGCCCAAGAACGTCCCGGCCGCCCGGACCAGCCACCCGAAATAAAGCCTTACGACCGTGTGATCACTAAAGAAGCGAAGTCGGATGAAGGTATTTTCACGATTCACACACTCAAGGAAAAGGTCTATTACGAAATCCCCAAAAGCGAATTGATGAAAGAGTTTCTTTGGGTGAGCCAAATTGCCAGAACGACTTTGGGCGTAGGCTATGGCGGTCAGGCTGCTGGAAATCGAGTAGTGAAATGGGAGCGCAAGGGCAATCGCATCCTTCTGCGGAGCGTCTCGTACGACGTTGTCGCCGATCCGAAGCTTCCCGTGTCGCGCGCGGTCCAGGCCGCAAACAACGACACGATAATTATGGCGTTCAATATCGAGGCGCTTGGAAAAGAGGATTCAGCCGTCATCGACGTTACTAAACTCTTCACAAATGAAGTGACAGAGTTCAGTGCCCGCACGCGTTTGCGTGCTCGTGGCTTCGATGCGTCGCGTTCTTTCATTGAAAAGACCAAATCGTTTCCGACAAATATCGAAGTCGAAGTTTCGCAAACCTACACGTCTCCACCGGACATGACGCCCGCTGGTGCTGGCGGTGGGCCACAACCTCCGCCAAATCCATTTGCGCAAGGCATGCGTGCCGGAACAAACGCGACGGTAGTGATGCACTACAGTATGGTGAAACTTCCCGAGAAGCCGATGATGCCACGTCTCTTTGACGAGCGAGTCGGTTACTTCACGATTCGGAAGATCGATTACGGAGTTGACGAACAACGTGCGCCGCAACGCACTTACATCACTCGCTGGCGGCTGGAAAAGAAAGATCCGAGTGCCGAGATCTCCGAGCCGGTCAAGCCGATTGTTTATTACGTAGATCCGGCCACGCCAACGAAGTGGGTATCGTGGATCAAGAAGGGAATCGAGGATTGGCAGCCTGCATTCGAAGCAGCGGGCTTCAAGAACGCGATTATCGCGAAGGAAGCCCCGTCAAAGAGTGAAGATCCTTACTGGGATCCGGAAGACGCGAGATATTCAGTTATCCGTTATCTCCCGTCCACGATTGAGAATGCCTCCGGCCCGCACGTAAGTGATCCACGCACAGGTGAAATTCTCGAATCAGACATTCAGTACTACCACAACGTGATGAACCTGCAACGCGATTGGTACTTCCTTCAGGTTGGTCCACTTGACGCGCGTGCGAAGAAACTCCCGTTGCCCGACGATCTCATGGGCCGCCTGGTGGAATACGTGATTGCTCACGAGGTCGGACATACGCTCGGCTTTCAACACAACATGAAGGCTAGCGCGACGTACCCGGCGGAGAAAGTTCGTGACGCGCAGTGGCTCAAGACGATGAGCCACACGCCGACATTGATGGACTACTCGCGTTTCAACTACGTGGCCCAACCCGAAGACAACATCCCGCCCGAGGCACTCATTCCTCAGATCGGACCTTATGACAAATGGGCCACGATGTGGGGTTACAAACCGATTCCAGGAGCCAGGACTCCGGACGAGGAGAAGAAGACGCTGGATGAATGGGCCAGGGAACAGGACTCAAAACCCTGGTTGCGTTTCTCGACTGCAGATTCACGCGGTTCTGATCCCGGTGAAAACACGGAAGCGGTCGGCGATGCGGATGCGGTTGCGTCCACCGCACTGGGTATCAAAAACTTGAAACGCGTCGCGGATATGCTGTTGCCGGCAACATCGCATCAAGGTGAGCCGTACGACGATCTCGAGGAGCTCTATGGTCGCATGTTGGGCCAGTGGGCCACCGAGTTGAACCACGTCACGGGCATTGTCGGCGGCTTCAACTCGCAACAGAAACATGGCGGACAGGATGGCGTGCGCTTCACGATTGTTCCAAAAGAACGACAGGCGGCCGCCGTGCGTTTTCTCAACGAGAACGCGTTTGCCACGCCTTCGTGGGCGCTTAAGCCTGAAATACTGAGACGTATCGAACCTTCCGGCGCCATGGCACGAGTGAACGTCGCGCAGGAGCGTATCTTGAATTCGCTCTTGAACAATACGCGTTTCGATCGTCTGGTCGAGCAGGAAGCGATCGATGGCATGGCCGCGTACCGTCCCGCGGACTTTATGGCGGACGTGCGCCGGGGTATTTGGAGGGAGCTCGAAGGTGGTCCAGTCCGCATCGACGTCTACCGGCGCAACCTTCAGAACTCGTACATCGACTTGCTTTCGGCGAAGTTGAATGTGCGACCGTCAGTCACGGACGATTATCGTGCGTTGATTAAAGCTGAGCTTCGCGATCTGAATACGGCGATTGGGGCGGCGATGGCGCGTGCTACTGATCGCCAAACTCGCGCGCATCTTGCTGATGCTCGGGATCAGATTGCGAAGGCGTTGGATCCGAAGTTTGCGGCGCCCGCTCCGGTGGCGCCGTTGAATCCATTTGGGTTTGATGAAGAGTTTACGTTCAACTCGACGGCGTTCGAGGATTTCAATCCGAGTGATTGCTGGCCTGATTACGCGATTCGTATAAGGCCGCGAAAGGAATAGTTTCGAACGTCGGGCCGCCACGGAGGGCCGCCCCTACAATCGTTGCGATCGCACTTGAACCTTTGTAGGGGCGGCCCTCTGTGGCCGCCCGTTTTTGCATTCAAGTTGCTACGATTTAATGCGTTCACGCTCGAGCAGGTTTGTGGTGTGGTCGGTGACGCTTGCGCGTGGTGGATTTAAGCCAGACGGTTCGCTCACCACCGGTTGTTCTAGCTGCGGCTGCTCGCGCTGTGGCCGGATCAAAAGGCCGGCAATGATGTGTCCTATCCCTGATGTGGCGGGCAACAAGCCGAGCAGCCAAATTGTCTTCACGACCGGATCAATCGCAAACGGAATTTGGGCGATTATCTCAGGTGGCAGTTTCAGAACGAGCGCGGCCGAAAGATAGTACAAGAACACAGTCAAGCCA
>JBKPJS010000427.1:0-10795 GCA_046730815.1 Acidobacteriota bacterium | reverse complement strand
TACAGGTCGAGTTTAGGAATGGAAGTGAGGGTCCAGGTACCCGTCATCAATGTACCGTTTCGTTTGATCTTTGCGTATAATCCAAACGCCCGGCCAAACCAATTCATTGACGGGTTTCCGTTCTTCTTTAACGAAAAAAAGAAAGTCATTCGCTTTAGTGTCGGGCGCACCTTTTAATCGCCTGAGCCAACCAATGGTGGCTGGACGAACAACTAAGGGCTTTGTCCAATCGCCCTCAACGTAAGGAGTAATACAAGAAAGTCATGAAGATACGTTTTTTCGCTGCGGTTGCCCTGCTGACGGCTGCTGCATTTGGCGTTTCAGCACAACAGAAACCGGCAGCCTCACCCGCAGCTCCACAGGCGGCCCCACAAACCGCTGTGGCCGTGCCGGACAGCAAGATGGCCATGATCTATTCGGACATGTTTTTGGATCCGAAAACAGGCATTGCCAGATTCAATAGTCTGCTCGGGACACTCAATCGAGAGTTTCAGCCGCGGCAGGCCGAGCTGCAAGGCTTGCAGACCAAAGTCAACGCGTTGACCAAAGAGATCGACGACACACAGAACGTTGCCGACCCGAATGCAATCCGGCAAAAGAGAGAGCAGCTCGCCCAGATGGACACCGACCTAAAACGGAAGGCCGAAGATGCTCAGGCCGCTTATGCCAAACGACGCCAGGAAATCTTTGGTCCGTTGCAGCAGGACATCGGCAAAGCACTCGAAGTTTTTGCGAAGGCCCGTGGCATCACGGTGATTGTCGATGGCAGCCAGGTGCCAGTGGTCTATGCAGCCGACAGCATCGACATCACGCGTGCGTTCATTAACGATTTCAACAGCAAGAACCCGGCAACTGCTGCCGTGTCGCAACCATAACGCTAATGCCGATTGCCAATTGCCAGTTTCCGATTTATAAGAGCCTCAGGCTCTAACAAATTGGCAATCGGCAATTGGCAATCGGAAATATCATGATTAGACATTACCTGTTTCCAATCTGCGCGCTGACGCTCCTGGCGATTGCCACGTCTGTCAGCGCACAACGGCCGGCAGCCACCCCGACGCCAAATCCTGCTGCTGCTCGGCCCACCCCGACTCCTGCTGCTGCTCGGCCTACTCCGGCCCCATCGGCGGCGGTTGACACCAGCGTCGCCCTGCCAACGAGCAAGATGGCAGTGATCTACACTGACGTGTTTCTGGACCAAAAAGCCGGCATCGCCAAATTCAGCAGCGTGGTAACCAAACTTAACGGCGAGTTCCAGAAGCTCAAAGATGAGATCAACGGTATGCAGACCCGGGCGCAAGCGCTCGAGGCTGAAATCACGAAACTACGTGAGGCGCCGGCGGGAACGCCCATCGACCAAAAATCGTTGCAAGCCAAGATCGATCAGCTCGAGCAGATGAAAAAAGACATTCAGCGCAAGAGTGAAGACGCGCAAGCTGCGTACAATCGTCGCCGGCAGGAACTCTTTACTCCGTTGCAGGAGGAGATTGGCAAAGCGCTCGAAGCTTACGCGAAGGCGCGCGGCATCAACGTGATCATCGACGGGGCTCAAGTACCTTTGCTGTACGCGGCCGACAGCATCGACATCACACGCGCATTCATCGCGGACTTTAACAGCAAGAACCCGGTCACTGCAGCCACAACCACCACGCCGCCGGAATAATTTCATTGCCGATTGCCAAATGCCGATTGCCGATTTTGAAACAATTGGCAATCGGCAATTGACAATCGGCAATTCGTTTATGGAAACAGTTCTCGATTCACAGGCGATCCAAAAGCTCCTGCCGCATCGCTATCCGTTCCTCCTGGTCGATCGCATCGTAGAGCTTGTACCCCGCGAAAGAATTGTCGGCATAAAGCAGGTCAGTATCAACGAGCCGTTTTTTCAGGGCCACTTTCCCGGCGCGCCCGTGATGCCCGGCGTGCTTGTCGTCGAAGCGTTGGCGCAGGTTGGCGCCGTGCTGGCACTGCGTGAGATCGAAGATCGAGATCAGAAACTCGTCCTTTTTACCGGCATCAAAGAAGCGCGTTTTCGACGCCCTGTTGTTCCGGGCGATACGTTGGTCCTGGAAGTCACCGCGTTGCGCATCGGCTCACGTGTGCAGCGCATGCGTGGTGAGGCGAAGGTCGAGGACCAATTGGCCGCTGACGCGGAGATCATGAGTATCGTCGCACCGAGAGAGTAGAAAGACCATCCACAGATACACAGACGTAGGTAATCTGTGTATCTGACGATGGATTTGTTTAATCATGTCCGCAGCCACTCAGCCCACCACCATTCATCCTACAGCGGTTCTGAGCCCGGCCGCGCGGATTGGCTACAATTGCTTTATCGGGCCATATTGCATCGTCGGCGCTGAGATTGAGCTTGGCGATGGCGTCCGTCTTGAATCTCACTGCGTGGTCGATGGACGCACTTCAATCGGCGCGGGTACACACGTGTTTCCCTTTGTCTCGATCGGACTTCCCTCGCAGGACTTGAAGTACAAAGGTGAAGCGTCAGAAACGCGCATCGGCGAACGAAACAAGATACGGGAGTTCGTTACGATTCACCGCGGTACCGCGGGCGGAGGAATGCTCACCAGGACCGGCAACGACTGCCTGATCATGGCCCAGGCCCACATCGCGCACGATTGCCTGATTGGCGACGGCGTAATCATGGCGAACGCAGCCACGCTGGCGGGACACGTCGTCATCGAAGATCGTGCGAATATTGGCGCTTATTCAGGCGTGCATCAGTTTTGCCGCGTCGGAAAAGAAGCTTACGTCGGCGGCTACTCGGTGGTGGTCAAAGATGCGCTGCCCTTTGCTCTGACAGTTGGCAATCACGCGAAGTGTTATGGATTGAATATCACGGGAATGAAACGTCGCGGCTATTCACGCGCGACAATCGACGCGCTTCACCACGCGTTCCATCTGCTGCTTTCCGCAAAACTCAACACCACTCAGGCGGTCGAACGTATCAAGCAGGAGATCGACGACTCTCCCGAAGTGTCGGATTTGCTTCGGTTCATCGAGGCCTCGAATCGCGGCGTTACCAAATGAAATTCGGCTTGATCGCGGGCAACGGAAAGTTTCCCTTTATGGTCGTAGAAGGCGCGCGCCAATCGGGTGTACCGTTGGTTGTTGCTGCGATCCGGGAAGAGACTGATCCGGAGATGGACCAGCGAGCCGAGCGCGTGAAGTGGGTCGGCATCGGCCAGCTCGGGCGCATGATACGCTTCTTCAAAGAAGAGGGTGTTGAGAAAGCCATCATGGCGGGCCAGGTGAAACACGTTCAGATCTTCAGCCGCGCGGTGCCCGATGCGCGAATGCTGAAAGTGCTTTTGAAACTGCCACGCCGCAATACGGACGCGTTGATCGGAGCTATCGCCTCCGAATTGCAAAGCGAAGGTATCGAGCTGGTTGATTCGACTTGTTTTTTGCAGGATTCGCTCCCACCGAATGGAACCATCACGCGACGCGAGCCGACTAAACACGAACGAGAAGACATGGAATACGGTCTGGAGATCGCGAGGGAGATCGCACGCCTCGACCTGGGGCAAACGATCGTGATCCGTGGCAAAGCATGCGTCGCGATCGAAGCCATGGAAGGGACGGATGAAACGATCAGACGGGCGGGGAAATTGGTTGACGGGCGACTTACGGTAGTGAAAGTGGCGAAGCCGAATCAGGACATGCGTTTCGACGTGCCGGTCGTTGGCGTTCCGACGATTGAAGCAATGATAGAAGCGGGTGCGACGTGTCTCTGCATCACCGCCGGGAAGACGTTAATGTTCGATCGCAATGAGATGGTCCACGCCGCAGAGAAGAACAGAATCACGATCGTGGCCACGGATTACACGGATCTTAAAAACTGATCAGCGCGGATCAGAAATTAGATCCGTGTTATCTGCGGCTAATTTCCTGGTGAAACAGCTTCAGCGGTTTGTGCGGCTTTCGGGTCATATGGCGCGGCCAGGTACTTTTTGGCGATCGCCTGCGCGTTGTCGTAATCAATGCCCGACTGCACCGCTTTTTGATACTCCGCCACCGCACGGTTGCGCTCGCCCTTCGCGTCGTACGCGTTTCCACGTTTGATGTGGGCCCATACTTCGATCCACGTAGGCTTCAAATTGCCAATAAGCGAAGCCTCGAGATTGTCGAGCGCCTGTTGCCAGTTGCGCTGTTCGAGATACAGCAACCCGAGATTGTAATAGACCCACGAATTAGAACGATCGAGCTTCAGCGCCGCCTCAAACTGCTGTTGCGCTTCCGCGTAAATCCCTTCCTTCATCTGCTCGATGCCGCGTCGCGCGATAATCGAAACGCGCAGATCGTCTGACATGCGCAGAATCTTGTTATTGGGATCTACGACCACTTCGATGGGCTGTCCATTGGATTCAAAGTCGAAATCTTCGCTGCGGCCCTCGATACGAACAATCTTCTGCTGATTGTCGCCCTCCGCTCGTAACAACAGTTCGACCGGCATCCGGAGCGTCTCCAGATTCTGTTTCACTGTGCCGCGCGTGCGGAACTTGCCCTCGCGCGTGCGAATGATTTGGTAGTCGACAGTAAACTCAGGTACACCGGTTCCTTCTACCCACTGCGCGAAGAAGTAGCGCAGGTTCTCCTGCGAGATCTTCGTCGCGAGTTTTTCGAAGTCGTCTATCGAAGCATTCTTGCCTTTATAGGTTTCGAGAAAAGTCGCGAGCAGGCGATCGAAGTTTTCTCGTCCAATCGTCTCGCGCAACATGCGAAAGATCATTGAACCCTTGTAAAAAACGATCGACTGGTATGCGGCTGATTGGTCGTCGAGCGCGCTGGGCGCACGTGCGATCGATGCTGTTTGCTCGAAAGTCAGTGCTCGTTCCTGTTGCTCGCGTTGCGCAGCATCAAGACCGCCTGCACTCAACGTGCTCTCGCGAAACGCGAAAGCGCTCCATTCGGCGAGTCCCTGAGACAGCCACGCATCGTCAAACGATTTGAGACCGACACTCTGGCCCCACCACTGGTAAGCAATCTCTCTTTGAATTTTCTCTTCGGGCACTGGCCGCGTCGTATCGAACATCTTGGTAGACAGGAAGATCATTCCCGGCCCGGAGTAAGTGTCCAAACTTTCATCGTCGATTTGGACCACGACCAGGCGGTTGCCAAACACCGGCGCGCCGTATTTCTTTGTATAAAACTCCAGCACGCGTCCGGTTAGCTCAGCGTAAGCTTCGAGGCGTTTTTCGCTGCCCGGCATGGCGTAAAGCTGAAGATCATAATTGCTGTATCGCAGGTTCTTGTTTATGTATTGTCCGGCGGCGAAGTTTCCGATGAGTACTGGCTGGCGATGCACGAAATGATAACGAACCGCACCTTC
The DNA here is from genome assembly GCA_046730815.1 of Acidobacteriota bacterium. Taxonomy (GTDB): domain Bacteria; phylum Acidobacteriota; class Blastocatellia; order Pyrinomonadales; family Pyrinomonadaceae; genus PSRF01. The sequence continues at coordinate 5,448 of JBKPJS010000427.1, read as the reverse complement.
TTTCGGCGCCGGCTGCGCCACTATCGCATCGTCGCTGGTTCCGGCAACTTGCAATCCTGAAGGTACGATGAACGTGATGTCCGACGTCGCTCTATCCGCAGCGTAATCATGAAACGGAAACCAGCGCGACGCATACATCAGGTAAGAACCTTCAGTGCCGACGTAAGCCAATCGCTTGGTGGCCAACGGTCCTCCTTCGGGCGACACGAGCGCGCCGCTCCAACGAATCCGTAGCGTAACCGGCTGATTTGCGGGAACCACCGAACCTAGATCGATGCGCACACTCGGTCCAAGCGAGCCGACCCCGACCGCATCCTGAACAAACCCCGTCAACTTTTTGCCGTCCTTCTCGATGTCTTCCACCTTGAGAGACCCGTTGAGCTCGAAAACGACCGAACGCGTCGCATCCAACGGCACAAACGTTACGTCGGCGCCGGCGCGGAGGATGTGTTGGTCAGGAATGATCTGAGCCTCGATGCGATAGTGCGTCACGTCAAAACGGCTGGCGGCTTGTTGAGGCGCGGGCTGCTGCGACCTTACCGAGAGGGCCAGCGTAAGCACGGCCAAAACCGACATAACGCTGGGGAAGATGAGCTTAATTCTTCTTGTCATGGTTTTATTGCGACGATTATACAGTCGAGGACTTTGGATGGTAAGAACCGGGAGGCGGTTGGCTAGGTGAAATTCACAGATACACTGATTACACAAAAATGCGTGAAATCTGTGTGATCTGTGGACTTGACACTGCAGGGGCTAGCGCATAGGTTTAGATTGGAAAACCTTCGGTTAAGACATCATCTACAGCTAAAGGAGTTTTATTCATGAGACGCGTCTCTAAGTTTTTGTCCCCACTCTTTGTCTGCGCGCTCGCAGTTCTCGCCGCCCAGGCACAGGGCCCTCGCAGCGTGCGAGTCGATTTCAAAGAGACCACTTTAAGGAACGGCCTGCGCGTGATCACTGTTGAAGATCCTTCTGCGCCCGTCGTGGCCATTTCCTTAACTTACAACGTCGGCTCGCGTAACGAACGCCAGGGCCGCACCGGCTTCGCGCATCTCTTCGAACACATGATGTACAAGGGATCCGAGAACATTGGATCTGGTGAACACCTCCTGCTCGTCTTCAACAACGGCGGGAACATGAATGGCACCACCAATGAAGATCGCACAAGCTATTTCGAAGTCCTCCCCGCAAACCAACTCGACCTCGCTCTCTTTCTCGAATCCGATCGCATGAAGAGTTTGGCTATCACCAAAGAGAACCTCGACAACCAGCGCAACGCGGTCCAGGAAGAACGGCGGCTGGGTCTCGATAACCAGGCGTACGGCAAGAGCGGCGAGCTACAGCAGGAGTTGATCTACGACAACTTCGCTTACAAACATTCTGTGATCGGTTCAATGGCCGATCTGAATGCGGCGACGGTTGAAGACGTCTCGTCGTTCTTCAAAATGTATTACGCACCAAACAACGCGGTGCTTACTTTAGTCGGCGACTTCAAAACGGACGAAGCGCTCGCCAAAATTCGCAAGAGCTTCGAGAGCATTCCACGCCAGCCCGATCCACCAACAGTTGACATGGCTGAACCGCAGCAGAAAGCCGAACGCCGCGCCACTGTTGACGACGTGCTTGCACGCGCACCGCGCGTCGATATTGCGTACAAAGCTGTTCCAGGCAACACGCCCGACTTCTACGCGCTACAGGTCCTGGCCGCGGTGCTGGAAGGCGGACAGAGTTCACGTCTGTATCAGAAGCTCGTGAAAGAGAAAGAGATGGTTACCAATGTTGGCGGCTTCATGGATGAGAAGCGCGGCGTCGGCGCTTTCTACTCAAACGCCACTCTTAGACCAGGCATCAAGACTGAAGACGTTGAAGCGGCGATCTACGATGAGATCGAGCGTCTGAAGAAAGAGCCCATCGCTGATTGGGAACTTCAGAAAGCGAAGAATACCACGCGACGAAACTTGATCAATGGCCTGCAAAGCTCACTCTCTCGTGCCTTTACGATTGGTCAGTACGCGGTCTATTACAACGATCCCGGCCTGATCAATACACGCCTCGACAAAGCGGCCGCAGTCACGAAGGAAGACGTGCAGCGTGTTGCCAACAAGTATCTCGTCAATACCAATCGCACGGTTGTAATCACAATGCCGAAGGCGAAGGCCCAGTCCGCTGCCGGCGCGATGGGACAGTAAAGGAGTTATAGCAATGAGAATCATAAACAACAAAAACGTTATCCTCGCACTGGTGCTGATCGTGCTCGCGTCGTCTTTGGCATTGGGCCAGGGCACGCCGGCCGGTCAGCAACCGCAACCAAGTACCAAGGGCGCAGTTATCAAGGGCAAGGCGCCTGTTAACAAGGAAGTCTTGAAAGTAAAACTTCCTCGCGCCGAAGAAGCCACGCTGAAAAACGGTTTACAGGTGGTGCTGCTGCCGTCGCACAAAGTACCGACCTTCAACATGCAGCTCGTTGTAATGAGCGGCGGTCTTGCAGACAAGCCCGACTATCGTGGTCTGGCAAACTTTACCGCGAGCTTGCTGCGTGAAGGAACGACGAAACGCTCGAGCAAAGACATTGCGGAGCAGGTTGAAGCTATCGGTGCAATCCTGACCTCAAACTCAGGATTTTCGTCGTTGACAAGTACTGTCAGCACGAGCGGTTTGATTGAGAACCTGGACCCGGCACTCGATTTGTTTGCGGATGTTATTAGAAACCCGACTTTCCCGCAGGCTGAGGTAGACAAGTACAAAACACGCGTTTTGGCCCAACTTCAGTTTCAACGATCTAACCCGCAGTTTCTCGCGGCGGAACAATTCAACCGCGCCATCTATGGCACGGGCCACCCGGCCTCGTTAATAGCACCGCCCGTCGAGTCGCTTAAAAAGCTAACGAGCAAAGATCTCGTCGACTTCCATTCAACCTACTACCGTCCGAATAATGCCATTCTGGCGATCGTGGGCGATGTCACGATGAAAGACATCATGCCCAAGCTGGAAAAAGCATTTGGCGACTGGGAGAAAGGTGATGTCCCGGCGGTAAGCATTCCGCCCGCTCCTGCGCAATCCGAGTCGCGGATTTATTTGATTGATCGCCCCGGTTCAGTGCAGACAGTGTTGCAACTCGGCACGCTCGGGATCGAGCGAACAAGTCCTGACTACTTCGCAGTGCTGCTGGCAGACCGTGTTCTCGGCGGTGGACCAACGGGGAGGCTCTTCCTGAACCTGCGCGAAGACAAGGGATACACGTACGGAGCCTACAGTAATTTCGGTGGCTCGAAATTCAGAGGTACGTGGATCTCGAGTTCGGAAGTCAGGACGGACGTTACCGAAGGCGCGATGAAAGAGTTTATGTATGAGCTCAATCGTCTGCGTACCGACTTAGTGCCGGCCGAAGAACTGGACAATGCGAAGCGAGGGATCATCGGCAGCTTCGCGCTGTCGCTCGAGCAGCCCGCAACTCTGCTGCAAAACATCGTGACGCAGAAGATCTACAACCTGCCCGCGGATTACTGGGACACGTACCCGCAAAAGGTTTCGGCGATCACTGCTGAAGATGTGCGTAAAGCTGCGCAGAAATATCTCGACATGAGCCACTTGCAGGTAGTTGCGGTAGGTGATGCGGCGAAAGCCCGCGATATCCTGTCGAAATATGGAAAAGTTGAACTGTACGACGCGGAAGGAAAACCGATCGGAACTCCTCCGGGACAACAATAGATAACTACCTGCGATATCTGGATCTCGACCAACGGGAATCCTGTGGATACATGTGTAGGGGTGGCCCTCCGTGGCAACCCGTCTGCGTGATCTCGATCCACGGGCGGCCACAGAGGGCCGCCCCTACAATTAAGGTTTAGTTCCTACGAAGTCGATCTCTCTTTGATCCTCAAACACGCCTGGAAACGCACGATCGATCGGAGCGAAGGTGTAACCTTCCTTCGACGGTATCAGTCGATACGTTTTCTGCGACGGCGCTACGGTAAACGAGTAATTCCCTTCGTTATCGGTCGTCGACGCCAGCACTGCTCCTGAAGGACTAATCAACACAACGACCACGTTGCCGAGTCCAACCTTGTTCGAATCGACAATACGTCCAGTGATTTTTATGTTGGAACGCAAGCGTGATGCGACGTTCTTGAGCGCCTCATCCGACATTGGTTGACTCGATTCGGAGGTCGCAGGCGCAGGCGAAGGCGCGGCTTCTGATTTCGGAGTCTCAGTTTCTGCTTTCGGAGTTTCTGTAGGAGCAGGTTCGGGAGTAGCGGTTGGTTGAGCAGTAGCCGTAGTCACTTCCTGCGTAGGGGTGGGCGCCGGCGCGCTGCTGATCGCAGTCCCGGCTCCGATCTGTTCATCCAGTCCTTCGAGTGAACCTTTCAAACTCCGATACAGTTGCTCGATGACGGACCGGCGAACCGACTCCGGAGGTGCTCCGCGGTAGCTCTTGATGTAAGCCTCGAGTGCCTGTTCCTTTTGTCCTGATTGCTCGAGAGCCACGCCCAAGTGCCAGAGTGCAGTGCGCCACGCGGGAGTTTCAGCAGGCAAAATCTCTGAGGCCTGTTTGAGATGGGTGATCGCCTCCGGATACTTTTCGTCATTGAACAATGCCCACCCGTGCAGTTCTTCAATGCGGCCTTTCAGAATGTTCGCCAGCACGTTGTGCGGCGCTTCGGCAACGTCCGGCACATTCCCCGAGGCGATTGCGCGAGCACGCAAGTCTCTGAATTCATCGGCTTGCACAGCCATCGTAAGCACTGGAACTTTGAGCGCTTCGTCTGAAGCTTTCCTCGCTTCTGCGATGAGATCCAGAGCAGTTGATACGCCAACGCCTTGTCGCAGCAAGCGACTGGCTGCGTAGAGTTGGCGAAAAGCACGCATGCTGTCAGTTCCCGCTGCAAAATTTTTCGCCGCCGCCACCGCATCGGCCTGGTTAACCTTCTCGCCGTCAGTTGCGGGCGTGATGGCAGCGTTGAAAGCGAGAAGCGCTTTCATGGTTTTTGCGTTTGCGGCGCTGTCGGCAGAAGTTGACTGGTAAATTCCGGCGCGTCGTTCAGGCGCAAGCAATTCGAGAAAACCTGGCTCACTCGCCTGCAAGTGTCCGGCGAGATACGTCTGAATCTGTCCATCTTTTATTGTGAACGACTCCCGCAGCACTTCAGCAGCTTCATCGTAGAGTCCCATCGACGACAAAACATTCGCGAGTTCGTAAGTCAGTGTCGGAAACTTGCCGTACTGTCGCGCGTAGCGCATTGCTCGCTCTGCGTCCAGCGGCCGCTTCAAACCGAGCAACGAGCGGACCAGCGCGATCTGTGCCCACGTGTAACGCGGCTCGATTGCGGTAGCTTTGCGAGCCAGATCGAAAGCTTTCTCGTTATTGTCGTGCGCGGCGAACCAGTAGGCCGAGCCCGCCAGCAACGGCAGGTTGCGTGGCTCGAGCGCAAGCGCAGCTTCGAAAGCGCT